>CAMHPC010000092.1 GCA_946186945.1 uncultured Prevotella sp. | reverse complement strand
GTGAACCACGACAGCATAATCCCGAACGTGGCTATATTGGAGGGAGCCGTGCTGAAGCCCCTACGCGACTTTCAGAAGAAATGTACGCTGCTCGATGACAAGAGTGCATACGATAAAATGAGCAAGGCTGTAAATCCGTATGGCGATGGAAAAGCCTGTGCAAGGATCGTGGAGTTTCTAAAAGGATAGAAACCATTTTACCCGTACATAAATTAGTACCATGAAATATCCTATAGGTATACAGAATTTCGAGAAGTTGCGGCGCGATGGCTACGTCTATGTGGACAAGACTGCATTGATGTACAAAATGGTGTCGGAGGGCTCGTACTATTTTCTCAGTCGTCCGCGCCGTTTTGGAAAGTCGCTCATGGTGAGCACTCTCGATGCTTTCTTCTCAGGCAAAAAGGAACTGTTTGAAGGACTGTATGCCGGTTCTGTGGATTGGGACTGGCAAGAGTATCCCATTCTGCATCTGGACCTCAATGTACAGAAGTATGAGGCAAAAGAGGATCTTGGTAAAATCCTGAACCGTCATCTCGAGAAGTGGGAACGGCTGTATGACAGTCCATTTGCTGAGCGTGGACTGGAAGAACGTTTCCTGCATGTGGTGGAACTGGCATATCAAAAGACGGGCAGACAGGTGGTGATTCTTGTGGACGAGTATGACAAGCCTCTTTTGCAGGCTATCGGTAACGAGGAGTTGCAGACTGCCTACCGCAATACGCTGAAGGCTTTCTACGGGGTGCTGAAGTCGTGCGATGAGTACATCAAGTTCGCTTTCCTCACGGGAGTGACGAAGTTTGGTAAGGTGAGTGTGTTCAGCGACCTGAACAACTTGAAGGATATCTCCATGTTGCCTCAGTACGGTGCCATTTGCGGTATTACAGAAACGGAACTGCACCAGTATTTTGACCACAGTGTGGAGGAATTGGCAGGGTATAACGAGATGACTAAGAAGGAATGCTACGAACGGCTACAGCGGGATTTTGACGGCTACCACTTTAATGAATACACCAAGGAGGGCATGTACAATCCTTTCAGTCTGCTGAATACGCTGGACAACAAGGTATTCCGCGACTATTGGTTCGAAACTGGCACTCCGTCTTTCTTGGTTTATCAACTGAAGAAGACGCGCTATCCCTTGGAGAATATGACCACCGAGGAGGTGTCTACCGATACTCTGAACAGTATAGATATCATGGATGAGAATCCTCTGCCGCTGCTATATCAGAGTGGCTATCTCACGCTGAAGAGTTATGACAGCCGATTTAATTCTTTCACACTGGGATTTCCTAACCGTGAGGTGGAGCAAGGCTTTATAAAGTATCTTCTACCATTCTATACGCCCAAGGTGAGCAGCAAGAGCAGATTTGCAATTGCACAGTTCACGAAGGATATAGAGTGCGGCTGTGCCGATGACTTCATGCAGCGCTTGGAGGATTTCTTCGCTACTGGCGACTATGAGGTGGTGGGCAAGGCGGAGAAGTATTTCCAGAACACGCTCTACCTGTTCTTCCGTCTGCTGGGCTTCTACGTGGATGTGGAGTACCATACTGCCAACGGGCGTATGGACGTGCTGATACAGACACCAGAGTATATCTACATCCTGGAACTGAAAATAGACAAGACCGCTGAGGAGGCATTGCAGCAGATAGAGGATAAGGGCTATGCACGCCCATTCGAGAACGACCCGAGACAACTATTCAAAATCGGTGTCAATTTCTCAACAGAATCAAAACTCATCAGTTGGCTGGCTGGATGAAGAGATTTTCAAAATAATATAATAAACTATAAAAGCCAAATGAAAATAGCAATTGTGAGCACTCGGGGCATTCCTAATAACTATGGGGGGTTCGAGGAGTTCGCAGAATATATATCGGTGGGACTGGTGGAGCGCGGACACGAGGTGACGGTATATTCACCACACTACCACCCTTATAAGGAAAGCACATACAAGGGGGTGCGGATAAAGCATATCAAAAGTCCGGAACAGTGGATGGGAGGTAGCCTCGGCTCGTTCTTCTACGACTACCGCAGCCTGAAGGACGCTCTGAGAAACGAGGACTTCGATATCATATACGAGGCGGGATACACGAGTATCATCCCGGCTTTCATAAGATTTAACGTAAAGAAGCTGCGGCGCCCTATAGTGGTGACCAATATGGACGGGTTGGAGTATAAGCGTTCGAAATACAACGGTGCCGTGAGACGCTTCTTAGCGTGGGAGGAGAGAGAGGCTGTGAAGCACAGTCATTACCTGATAGCCGACAACCTCGGTATAAAGGATTACTACAAGGAGAAGTACGGCAAGGAGAGTAAGTTCTTGGCTTACGGTGCAGACATTCACGATTTGTATGACGAGGCATTCCTGGAGGAGTATGGACTCAGGCGGGGCGAGTACCTGCTTGTCATCTCTCGGCAGGAGCCCGACAATAACGTGGAGATGGCTATAAAAGGCTATCTGGCGTCTGACCTCTACGGGCGTATGCCGATGGTGATAGTGGGGAAGACTTCTACGAAGTATGGACAGTACTTGGTGAAGGAATATGCCGAACAAAAGGATATGGTGCGCTTTGTGGGCGGTATATATGAGTTTGACAAACTGAACTCTATTCGTCATTTCTCTTACGCGTATCTGCATGGGCACTCAGTGGGGGGCACGAACCCTTCGCTACTGGAGGCGATGGCGGCGGGGTGCTTCATCATGGCTCACGACAATGTGTTCAACCGTGCGGTGCTGGGTGAGAACGCGCTGTTCTATTCTGACTGCGAGCAGGTGAGGGCTCTGCTGAATGGTTTGCCTGGCTCGATGCTCAAATACAAGGAGCGGTTCACCCTGCAAAACATTGAGGTGATACGGACACAGTACTCATGGCAGCGGCTGATAGATGAACACGAGAAATACTTCCTCGAGATAATGAATAAAAATAGCGCTTTCTGAGAAGATTCAGAAAGCGCTATTTCATTTTTTTATAAATTATTACTCTTTGTTTTAGAGCATCTTTGTATGGATGTCTAAAAGAATGATATTTCCATACGCTCTTATTTATACATATTTAACAGTTTGATATTGCATGATTTGTTTTGATTATTCATCTAAAAGGTTTATCTTTGTCTGAGAATTCTTCTTTTGTAGATTCATTTATCGGAAAAAAATTAGAACCATGAAATATCCTATAGGTATACAGAATTTTGGCGAAGTGCGGCGTGGAGGTTATGTCTATGTGGACAAGACTGCATTGATGTACAAGATGGTGTCGGAGGGGAAGTATTACTTTCTCAGTCGTCCGCGCCGTTTTGGCAAGTCGCTCATGGTGAGCACTCTCGATGCTTTCTTCTCAGGCAAAAAGGAACTGTTTGAAGGACTGTATGCCGGTTCTGTGGATTGGGACTGGCAAGAGTATCCCATTCTGCATCTGGACCTCAATGTACAGAAGTATGAGGCAAAAGAGGATCTTGGTAAAATCCTGAACCGTCATCTCGAGAAGTGGGAACGGCTGTATGACAGTCCATTTGCTGAGCGTGGACTGGAAGAACGTTTCCTGCATGTGGTGGAACTGGCATATCAAAAGACGGGCAGACAGGTGGTGATTCTTGTGGACGAGTATGACAAGCCTCTTTTGCAGGCTATCGGTAACGAGGAGTTGCAGACTGCCTACCGCAATACGCTGAAGGCTTTCTACGGGGTGCTGAAGTCGTGCGATGAGTACATCAAGTTCGCTTTCCTCACGGGAGTGACGAAGTTTGGTAAGGTGAGTGTGTTCAGCGACCTGAACAACTTGAAGGATATCTCCATGTTGCCTCAGTACGGTGCCATTTGCGGTATTACAGAAACGGAACTGCACCAGTATTTTGACCACAGTGTGGAGGAATTGGCAGGGTATAACGAGATGACTAAGAAGGAATGCTACGAACGGCTACAGCGGGATTTTGACGGCTACCACTTTAATGAATACACCAAGGAGGGCATGTACAATCCTTTCAGTCTGCTGAATACGCTGGACAACAAGGTATTCCGCGACTATTGGTTCGAAACTGGCACTCCGTCTTTCTTGGTTTATCAACTGAAGAAGACGCGCTATCCCTTGGAGAATATGACCACCGAGGAGGTGTCTACCGATACTCTGAACAGTATAGATATCATGGATGAGAATCCTCTGCCGCTGCTATATCAGAGTGGCTATCTCACGCTGAAGAGTTATGACAGCCGATTTAATTCTTTCACACTGGGATTTCCTAACCGTGAGGTGGAGCAAGGCTTTATAAAGTATCTTCTACCATTCTATACGCCCAAGGTGAGCAGCAAGAGCAGATTTGCAATTGCACAGTTCACGAAGGATATAGAGTGCGGCTGTGCCGATGACTTCATGCAGCGCTTGGAGGATTTCTTCGCTACTGGCGACTATGAGGTGGTGGGCAAGGCGGAGAAGTATTTCCAGAACACGCTCTACCTGTTCTTCCGTCTGCTGGGCTTCTACGTGGATGTGGAGTACCATACTGCCAACGGGCGTATGGACGTGCTGATACAGACACCAGAGTATATCTACATCCTGGAACTGAAAATAGACAAGACCGCTGAGGAGGCATTGCAGCAGATAGAGGATAAGGGCTATGCACGCCCATTCGAGAACGACCCGAGACAACTATTCAAAATCGGTGTCAATTTCTCAACAGAATCAAAACTCATCAGTTGGCTGGCAGGATGAAGTATTCTACACCCGAGACTGGTGGAATCCTTCTATGTTCTGATATTTGCGTTGCATCATTCGGTTGTAGATATTGCGCAACCATAGGGGATGAGCGATGATGAACGCTACACCTATGATGAGGAGTACAAGGTATGCTGCGGTATCACTGAACAGGGCGCGGAGCAATTGTATGAGAAGTATGGGCACTAAGAATACGACTGCCTCAAGGAGCATCTGCATGTAACTGTTTTCCATGGTGCCACGACCCACGAGTTTGCTATTCAGAGGCACGGTCTGTTTGTTGTATACCGCCATCTGAAAGAACAATGCGTACTCTGCTCCGGCGGTGAACAACATCACCGACAGTACCATAAGCAGCGAGCAGCGACCGGTGAAAATGGTGGGCAGCATCAAGATGAAGGGGAAGAGAAGCAGTGTCACAAAGAAATAGTACTTGGCACGCAGTAGGGTGAGGATGTTCTCGCGACGTACCATCAGACAGTCGATATAGTTGCCCTCGTAACACATCACCCTGACCAGCATCATGGCTCCGTAGATGGCAAAATTGTATATGCACCAGAAAGTTGACATGAAATCGCCGGAATAGGCATCGGTAAAGGATACCAACAGGCTGAATATAAGTACAATGATTGTGCCAAAGATAAATACTGTGCGAAGGTTCTTATTGCGAAAGATACTCTTTACCTCCAGTTTCAGATACTCACCATAATGCCCCAAGCGGTCGAGCGATGAGAATGAGGATATGTGCTTTATCTTGGTCTGCTGTACCTTGCCCAGTTCGCGCCAAATCAACTTATACTGCACATGGCGGTTCACATATAGAACATTTGCCAAGGCCACAAAAAGTGCAAGCCATGCCAGAGGGTTGCCGTGCATCAGGTGGCTACCAAGGGCAGAGTAGAAATTGCAGAAACTATCGAGGCCGGGGTTGCTGCCCACATAGAAGGGTAGGGCGACAACGGCATATACGGCTATAGGCAATAGCCACCACCATATCTTAGTGCTGATGAGCGAACGAACCAGTTGATACCACTGACTGTTGGTGATGATGAGCACATAGAAGGCAAATAGGAATGCCAGGGTAACCCAGATGCCTTCGCTGAACAATATCGACATGATGCTAAAGGGCAAGAGCATGGCATACCAGATGAGATTGCCCCAACTGAGCATGGAGGTGACCTGAAATGACTCTATGCACGCATACTTCGGGATGGGCAGCAGCACGTAGGGCTTGATGAGTTGAGAGGGGGTCTGTTGGGCTATGAAGCGCAACACAAAGTCGAGGGTGAGGATGAAAGGACTAATGCCAAACATAAACTCTGTGCCACTGACTGACGGGGTGCTGTTGACTACCAAGGCGAACATCACGGCGAAAAACATGAGATAGAGCACAGTGAGCACTGCCATCACTCCAAGAGCCCATTTGGCACTCTTGTTCTGCTGCCATATGGCACTGCGACGTTCGGACAGACGGATATGGCGACGCAACTGGCGGATGAGTTGCAGACGAGTCAGGCGATTCATTAGCGCAGGTCTATGAGTTCGGCGTTAGGATAGTCTTTCGAAGGGAAGGTGAACACACGGTCGTCTACGTTTGACGACTTGAAGTTGGAGATGGTGATGGTGCTCCAGTTCTTACCCTCTTTCATACGTATGTTGGTGGGTATGTAATTCTTGTTTATGGTGATATACATCTCCTGTATGCTGCGCCCGCGGTTCAAGGCTTTCAGATGCACCTCATAGTTGCCTTTGCTCTCTTTCATGCCCAGACGATAACCATTCTTGTAGAGGGTGATAAATTTATACGGATTCATCTGTGCTTGCTGACTTTCGTTGGGATTGCTCACGTTCACCTCTTCGGTCTTTGACATATAGGTCCACTGGGTCTTGCCATCGTACCATATGGCTGCCTGAGGGGTGGTGGCGGTGAACTTACTGCCCTTGATGGTGATATGGCCGTTGGTGGTGCCTACTCCGGGGGTGGTAATGGTAAACTGTGCCGATGCGCCGCCTTTGTTGCTCAGTTGAGCTGCTGTTTGGTCGAGTATTTGTTTGGCACGACTGGCGTTCTGGGCTGTGGCTCCCAAAGTCAGTAGTGACAGGAGGGCTATTATCAATGTTGTTTTTTTCATAATCTTCTTAATTATTGCATTTTGCCCTTTCAGGGCAATATTATTTTCATTTCACCCAGAGCGCTGCCCTGGGTTTGGGGCTCATTGGGCACTTTTACGAATTATCGCGCATGGAGGCGAAAATCTGCTCCAGGGAGTTCTCGTCCTGTATGAGCACTTCGCGAGGCTTGCTGCCCTGCGCTGCACCCACTATGCCCGCCTCTTCCAACTGGTCCATCAGGCGGCCGGCACGGTTGTAGCCTATGGCGAGTTTGCGCTGTATCATGCTGGTGGAACCCTGCTGGGTGGCCACTATCAAACGGGCTGCCTGCACAAATACGCTGTCCAGACCGTGCATATTGCCTCCTTCTATCTCCAGTCCGTCCATACCGCTGTCTTCCATTATTGGTTCGGGCAGTTCCATGGGGGCGGTGGGTCCCGACTGTTCCTGTATGTATTCGCATATTTGTTCCACCTCAGGTGTATCGATGAAGGCGCACTGCACACGCACGGGCTCGTTGCCATTGAGTATGAGCATGTCGCCTCGTCCCACCAACTGGTTGGCACCTGGGCGGTCGAGGATGGTGCGTGAGTCGATCATTGCACTCACCTTGAATGCCATACGACCAGGGAAGTTGGCCTTGATGGTACCGGTGATGATGTTGGTGGTGGGACGCTGGGTGGCTATCACCATGTGTATGCCTACGGCACGTGCCAACTGGGCTATACGGGCTATGGGCAGTTCTATCTCCTTGCCGGCGGTCATAATGAGGTCGCCAAACTCGTCGATTATCACTACCACATAGGGCATGTACTCGTGACCGGCGGTGAGGTCGAGACGGTGGTTTACATACTTGTTGTTGTATTCCTTCACATTGCGCGCACCTGCCATCTTCAGCATGTCGTAACGATGGTCCATCAGGGTGCAGAGGCTCTTCAGGGTGCGCACCACTTTCTTCACATCGGTGATGATGGGCTCGTCGTCATCGTCTACGGCTGCCATGAAATGGTTGGCTATGGGCGAATATACGCTAAACTCTACCTTCTTCGGGTCTATGAGCACCAATTTTAGTTCATTGGGGTGTTTCTTGTATAACAGCGAGGTGATGATGGCATTCAGACCTACTGACTTACCCTGACCGGTAGCACCTGCTACAAGCAGGTGGGGTATCTTAGCCAAGTCTACCATGAACACTTCGTTGGTGATGGTCTTACCTAAGGCGATGGGCAGTTCCATGGTAGTCTCTTGGAACTTGCGACTGTTGAGGATGCTCTCCATAGACACTATCCTGGGGTTTTTGTTAGGCACCTCTATACCAATGGTACCCTTGCCAGGAATGGGGGCTATGATACGTATGCCGAGGGCCGCCAGCGAGAGAGCAATATCGTCCTCCAAGTTGCGGATGGTACGTATGCGCACACCCTCGGCAGGGGTTATCTCGTAGAGTGTGATGGTGGGACCCACGGTGGCACGTATCTCGCTGATCTGCACTCCGAAGGAATTGAGCACCTCTACAATGCGCTTCTTGTTTGCCAACTGCTCTGCCTCGTCTATGAAGGGCTTGCCGTCGCTTTCATATTTCTTCAGCAGACTCAGCGTGGGGTACTTGTAGCGCAGGAAAGGCTCCTTGGGATTGATGGGGGTGGAGAGTATCTCATCACTGTTGACCCTCTTGCCAGAGGCTTTCTTCTCATCGGCACCGCTCACCACTTCCATGTCTATGTCGTCGTTGTGGTCTGTGCTCCTCACATCTACCGATGCCGTCTTCTTTTTCTTGCCCTTGTCTCCATCGTTGGAATAGGGGTCGCTTATCACCACACCATCGTCAGTGAAGTCTACTTCTTGTGGCCCTGGGTCGTCAAACACGGTGGGGTCGTCCTCCACAGTAGAGATATTACCGACACTGCTCGTTGCCGTTTCTGGAGTGACATTGTTTGTGATAGTGAAAGGCACTTTCTCTATCAGACGCATCGGGTTGAGTATATTGCGCACCACTATCACTGTCTGCGTGCTGACGAATGAGAGGTAACCTATGGCAATGATGATAAGGAGCGACAACAGACCCGGCGAACCGATGATATTTTCTATCCACAGTGAGCAGTAGAGACCATGGTCGCCACCAGGGTTGAACACACTGTCGCCAAAAATCGGGGTGAGGAGTTTGGCAAATGCTACACTGCACCATAGCATGAGCACCGACAGTCCGAAAAACCACTTCATGAGACGTAGGTTCTTGTATGTGCCAGTGAGTTTGAGGGAACAGATGATGAGGAAAAACGGTATGATGAAAGCAGAGATGCCAAAACACCGTGAAATGAAGAAGTGTGAGGTGTAGGCACCCAGGGAACCGCAGATGTTCTGAAAACTGCGAGTGGAGTTTTCCAACTCACCCGGTTTGGGGTCGAGCACCAGACTCTGGTCGGCTGCTCCGGTACTAAAATAAGAAATGAATGCTGCTATCAGATAGAATGATACCAGCAACAGAAATACACCAAGTACAAAGCGTGTTTTCTCCCAATCAATCTTTATGCCTAATGCATCAAAATACCCTTTTTTATCGTTGTTTTTAGTCCTCTTCTTAGCCATATATATTTACGTAGAATATCCCTATTTTTCGTATTTTAGTGCAAAAGTAATTGAAAAATATGAGATGTCACTCCCTTTTTGACAAAATTTTGCTAATTTTGCATCGTTTATGAAAAAAACAATATATAGCAGATACGATAAGCAGAAGATAAAACAACTGCCCGGAGTGCTCTTCGATGGAAGAATTATAGTGGTGCAGAACGAGAGGGACTGTGAAAAGGCTGTTGAATATCTGATGAGTCAACCACTGATAGGACTCGATACCGAGACCAGACCTTCCTTCAAAAAGGGTAAGGGGCACTTGGTGTCTCTACTGCAACTCTCTACACCTGAAACATGTTTCCTGTTCAGGCTAAACCCAATAGGCATAAAGGAACCACTGAAAAAACTCTTGGAGAGTACTGATACGGTGAAGGTAGGACTGTCACTCAACGATGATGTGCTGTCGCTGCACCGCAGGGCTGATTTCGTACCTGGTGCCTTCATCGACCTGCAGAAGCACATCGGCGAACTTGGTATAGAGGACCTGAGTCTGCAAAAAATCTATGCCAACCTCTTTGGCAAGAAGATAAGCAAGGGACAACGGTTGAGCAACTGGAATGCCGACTCGCTGACAGAGGCACAGAAAAGGTATGCTGCCACCGATGCGTGGGCTTGTATTATGATATACAATGAATATCTGAGACTAAGGGCTACCGGCGACTACGAACTGGTGGTGGTGGAACCTGAAGGAAATGACATAGACAATGTAAACGTGGAGTGATATGTATAAATCGGTTTATCTGAAAAACGGCAAGGAGGAGAGTCTGAAGCGATTTCACCCCTGGGTATTCTCGGGTGCCATACACCATGATGATGCACCAGAGGATGGTGATACAGTACGTGTGCTGACCGCCAACGGACAATTCCTGGGGGTGGGGCATTTCCAGATGGGCTCTATAGCCGTGCGTATACTGTCGTTCAACGATGTGGAGATAGATGATGATTTTTGGACTGCCAGACTGAATGCAGCATGGCAATTGAGACGTGCACTGGGACTGATGCGGGAGGACAATGATGCCTTCAGACTGGTGCATGGCGAGGGCGACAGGTTGCCAGGACTCATCATCGACTGTTATGGCGATACTGCCGTGATGCAGGCTCATAGCATAGGTATGCATGCCGAGAGAATGAGAATAGCACAGACACTGGTAAAATGCTCACGGGGGTACATTAAAAATGTGTATTACAAGAGCGAAACCACTCTGCCTTTCATGGCGAAATATGGAATGGAAAACGGGTTCATAATCGGTGACACTGACGTAAATATAGCCACGGAAAATGGCATGAAATTTTATGTGGACTGGTTGAAAGGACAGAAAACGGGTTTTTTCGTCGACCAGCGAGACAATCGCTCACTTC
>CAMHPC010000091.1 GCA_946186945.1 uncultured Prevotella sp. | reverse complement strand
TCAATCTGAAGGTGTCTGACTCCTTGGCTGTGGCAGCCAGGGTGTCGGTCATACTGGTGTGCTTCAGCCTCTGCACGGGTATGCCGCCCAGACGGCGGAAAAGCACCCCCAGAGGCCAGAAAAACCATTCCTTCTTCATAAGGAAATTGATACGCCAACCCTCGGCACCAGAATAGAGTTGACCCATGATGAAATCCCAATTGCTCGTATGTGGTGCCAGGCAGATAATATACTTCGCGGGGTGATCCACGGTCACTTCCTTGGTCCACCCCATACGGCGATACAACAGCCAGTTACAAAAACGCTTCCACACGGTGCTGCTATTCGCTGAGATTATGTATCTGGTCGGCTATCTCGCATACCTGCTTGCTGAACTGCTGAGCGAGATTGTTGAAATATACCCGAGGCTCCATGCCTGGCTCGGGGTGTGATATCCTGCTCACAAAATCATTGCGCATCACGATAATCGACGATAACAGGGCATCTACATCGCCCTGAGCCGGCTTGCCATTGTACAACGAAGCGGCCACACACTCAGCCAGCAACTCCTGACTTATCTCATTCACAGTGCGCTTTAGTTCTCTCTTACTTGCCATGTATGTATTATTTTTTTCTGTTTTTTAAGTTAATACTTGTCTCAATACGTAGCAAAGATAAAAAAAAATATGTACTTATAGCCCTGCAAGAGGAAAAAAATCACAAAAAAAATAAAATAACAGTTTTTCCTTCACGGTATCATCTATTTTTCGTATCTTTGCAGTGCCCGATATGTGCCATGTCATCAGAGGCACATGCGCGAATACTTGTAAAAGGATTGTTTGTTTTTACATAATAATAAGAAAATGACTGAAAAAAGTGCATTGCAACAGGCCCGAGCAGCCTATCAGCCTAAACTGCCAAAGGCTCTGCAGGGACCGGTGAAGGTGAAAGAAGGTGAACCCACCCAGAGTGTAGACAACCAGGAAGAGATAAAGAAACTCTTTCCCAATACCTACGGCATGCCCCTCGTGGAGTTCGTACAAGGTGAGGAACAGGCGCATGAACCCATGAACGTGGGTATCATTCTCAGCGGAGGTCAGGCTCCCGGTGGACACAATGTCATCACCGGACTCTTCGACGCTGTGAAGAAACTCAACCCCGAAAACAAACTCTATGGCTTCCTCATGGGACCTGGCGGACTGGTAGACCATGACTACATGGAACTCACTGCCGAACTCATAGACGAATATCGCAATACCGGCGGTTTCGATATGATCGGCTCGGGACGTACAAAACTGGAGAAGGAGGAGCAGTTTGAGAAAGGACTGGAAATCATACGTCAACTCAATATCAAGGCCATAGTAATCATTGGCGGCGATGATTCCAATACCAACGCTTGTGTGCTGGCTGAATACTATGCTGCCAAGAACGTGGGTGTGCAGGTAATAGGATGCCCCAAGACTATCGACGGAGACCTGAAGAACGATCAGATAGAAACATCTTTCGGCTTTGATACTGCTACTAAGACATACGCCGAACTCATCGGTAACATCGAACGCGACTGCAACTCGGCACGCAAGTACTGGCACTTCATCAAAGTGATGGGACGCTCTGCCAGCCATATCGCTCTCGAGTGCGCACTGCAGTGCCAGCCTAATATTTGCCTCATCTCTGAGGAGGTGCAGAAGGCTGACCTCACACTCAACCAGATCATAGACCAACTGTGCACCGTCATCGCTCAGCGTGCAGCAAGTGGCAAGAATTATGGCACTGTCATCATACCCGAGGGCCTCATCGAGTTCATACCCGCCATCGGACGACTCATTCAGGAACTCAATGACCTGCTCGCTGCTCATGGCAATGACTACAAAGACCTGGACAAGGTTGCACAGCGTGAGTATATCATCGCTCACCTGTCTAAGGAGAATGCTGCTACATTCGAGACTCTGCCCGAGGGCGTGGCTCGCCAACTCTCTCTCGACCGCGATCCTCACGGCAATGTGCAGGTGTCGCTCATTGAGACCGAGAAACTGCTCTCCGAGATGTGCGAGGCTCGTCTGGCACAGTGGAAGAAGGATGGAAAATACACTGGCAAGTTCGCCGCTCAGCACCACTTCTTCGGATACGAAGGACGCTGCGCCGCTCCTTCAAACTTTGATGCCGACTACTGCTATGCCCTGGGCACCAGTGCAGCACAACTCATCGCTGCAGGCAAGACGGGATACATGGCTATAGTGAAGAATACCACGGCTCCCGCAGCAGAGTGGGTGGCAGGCGGTGTGCCAATCACTATGATGATGAACATGGAACGTAGAAATGGCGAGATGAAACCCGTGATACGCAAGGCTCTCGTCGACCTCGACGGTGCACCTTTCAAGGCTCTCGTGGCTATGAGGGATGAGTGGGCAAAGAATACCTGCTACCTCTATCCAGGACCTATCCAGTACTGGGGACCTACAGAGGTGTGCGACCAGACTACATGCACGCTGGCTCTCGAACAGGGACGTAGGTAATTCTTATCTAAGCAAGATAACATGTACGAGGGGGAGTACGATGCTCCTCCTCGTCTATAATATTTAAGTACAGACACTGGCACATGCCCGATAAACTGGTTTACCTGCAACACCACAAGAACAAAAAACGCAAGGGGGGTAAGAAGTCTTCACCGCGCCAGCGCTCGTGGCTCAGACGACTGCCACGGTGGGCATGGTGGCTCACCGCACTGCTTGTGGTGGGGACATATGTGTTTGTGTTCTATTTTTTCTTCGTCGGACCCTCAGGCTTCCGCTGGAGGGCTATCTATGGAGAGCCCGACTATCCGGAAGGCTACGATATCCATGGCATTGACATCAGTCACCACCAGGGCAAGATAGACTGGGAGAAGTTGCGCACTGCTATGATAAACCGCGGACCAGTGCGCTTTGTCATGATAAAAGCCACCGAGGGGGGTGACTATCTCGACCGACGGTTTAACGACAATTTCTATCAGGCCAGGGAGAATGGGTTCATACGCGGTGCATACCATTTCTGGTCAAACAAAAACGGGGCTCGCGAACAGGCTTATTTCTTCCTCGACAAGGTGCATCTCGAAGAGGGAGACCTGCCACCAGTGCTCGATGTGGAGAATAAACCGAAGGATGTGAGCGATGAGGATTTTCAGAGGGATATACTCACCTGGCTGCACATAGTGGAAGACAGATACCACGTCAAACCGATTATCTACACTTATTATAAGTTTAAGGAAAGATACCTGGGCGATGAGCGGTTCGACGACTATCCATTCTGGATAGCCCACTACTATGTGAAGAAACTGGAATATACAGGAAAGTGGAAATTCTGGCAACATACCGATGTGGGCAGACTGCCGGGTATAGAGACCAACGTAGACCTGAATGTGTACAACGGCAGTTACTACGACCTCAGGATGCTCACTATAGGCAGCGGTGAAAACGAAGAGGTGGAGGTAAACTCACCTCCACTCCATTGATATTCTGCTCGTTCTCAGCCTATACCTTCGACCTGACAGCCTCCTCTTACAGGTTACAGGGTGAAGTGCAACATGCACCAGTCTCCCTCAGTGCGCATATTGCGCAGGGTCAGACCCTCTACAGCGGCACTGGCTATGAGCATGGCACTGTCCTGTTCCAAAAAACCGCTCAGCAGTAGTTCGCCATCAGGCGACATCACGCTACGCAGCACAGGCAGGTCGGATATCAGCACGTTGCGGTTGATGTTGGCCATCACCAGGTCAAACACACCACTCACATGCGATAGCACATTGCTGTCGCCCAGTAGCACCTCTATGTTGTCTACGTGATTCAGTGCTGCATTGTCCCTGGCATTCTCCACGCTCCATTCGTCTATATCGTAAGCCACGGCACTCTCAGCACCCGCCTTTAGGGCAGCAATCGCCAAGATACCGGTGCCGGTGCCGCAGTCGAGCACACGCTTGCCCAAAGGCTCTATGTCTAATATCTCGCTCACCATCATGCGGGTGGTCTCATGACTGCCGGTGCCGAATGCCTGGCGCACGTCGATAAGCAGGTCGTAGCGGGGCGTCGCACCAGCGGACAACTCGCTGCGAGGACTGCGTATCACACAACGGTCGTCTATCACTATGGGTTGATAACTCTCTGCCTCCCAGCGGGCATTCCAGTCCTGATCAGCCATGTCGGTCTCCTCGTAACTCACCGACACTCCCTCTATGGGAAACTCGCTGACTAAGGCAGCAAGAGCCTCGCTGTCGTACGACGGCTCCTGACAGTAGGCTGCCATGCCATCGTCTGTGTCCTCGAAAGCCTCAAAACCTATCTCTGCAGTCAGGGCTGCCATCACATCGCGGCAGGTACCGGTCAGCGTATTGTCCATACCCTCTTTGGGCAGGAAATGAAAGGTAATCTTCTTGTATTTCATCTTGACACCTTTGCTTGAAATGTTAAATTTTGGTGCAAAATTATAAAAAATAGGGAAAAACCTACCACTGTTTAGGGTTTTTCCGTATTTTTGTCGGTGAAGGGGAGGTATTTTTGCATCGTCATTATTGTGTAAAATCAGAAAAAAAGACAAAAATATGAAAAGGTATCTTATCATTTCTATGCTTATGGGAATGCTTGCTGTTCCCTCTATGGCGCAGGACGATATGTATTTCACTCCGTCCAAGAAGGCACCTTCTGCTTCAAGTGTCAATGAGTCGCCCGTCTATCATAGCGGAAGCGACCGCGATGTGGACGAGTACAACCGTCGACACCTGTTCAGTTCCTATAGTACAGTAGAGGCTGGAGACTCTGTCTACAACGATGTCATTGAGTTCTCAGAAAGCGATGGCTATCCCACCGACTCGCTCAGCACTAAGTCGGAAGACTTGGAACAAGGGGATGACTTCAAGTACAGTCGCCGCATGGCTCGCTTCGACGACTTCGACCTTTGGTACGACCCCTATTTCTACGACTACTGGTACCCGTACGGTGGCTACTGGCGCTATCCCTACTGGCGCAGCGCATACTGGGGATGGTACTCGCCATGGTACAACCGCTGGTATGACCCATGGTATGGTGGCTACTATCCCAACTGGTACTACTACGGTTGGGGGTACTATCCCAGATACTATGGCACTGTGCACTACCACGGCAGCCCCATCACACGTTACCACGGACGTGTCACAGCCCATCGTGGCGGTAATGCCAATTTCGGTCATGGCAGTGTGTCGAGAGGCACTCGCGGCACCTTCGGCGGTGGAAATGTCAGCAGAGGTTCGTTCGGCTCACGCTCACGCTCGGGCATAGGCACTGGCACACGAAGCAACGACTCATTCACCGGCAGCGCACCCTCTTCCACACGCTCTTTCGGCTCAAACCGTCCGTCGGGCAACTCCGGCTTCGGCTCTAGAGGTGGACTCGGTGGCGGCTCACGTAGCGGAGGCGGCTCATTTGGCGGCTCATTTGGCGGCTCACGTGGCGGCGGCTTCGGAGGCTCGCATGGTGGCGGCTCTCGTGGCTCATTCGGAGGCAGAAGATAATAACTTGATAATACTACACTCAATTCTACATTGCTATGAAAAAGAAATATATCACTTTGGCTCTCACGCTTCTTGCCATGGCTCCCGCCTGGGCACAGGAAGCATACGAGGATGGTAAAATCATAACATCCGACCTAAACGGTACAGCCCGCTACGTGGGTATGGGTGGCGCTCTCGACGCACTCGGAGCAGATATCTCCACCATCTCTACCAACCCCGCCGGTATCGGACTCTTCCGACATTCCGTGGCATCCGTCTCGGCGGGACTGGTGATACAGTCGGATGCTGCCAAATCATCATACGTCAATGGTACCAATGCCAGTTTTGACCAGATAGGTTTCGTCTATACTCAACCCACAGGACGCAACTCGTTCGTCAACTTCGCATTCAACTACCACAAAGACCGCAACTTTGACTATATACTCTCGGCTGCGGGAACTCTCAACGGGGCATCACAGAATAAGTTGACATACAATAAGTTAATCAACGATTTCGTATATCCGAATATTTCGACCGACCCCAATAAATACGTGCCAGATGATAAACATCCATACGTCACTTGCAACCAACTGGATGATATCTATGCGCGCAATATGCTCTCCTATACCGAAGGAGGTGAGTTGAAGTTCGAATACTTCAATGCTCAGAACTATGAACTCAACAGAGGGCATAAGGGATATATCAGCGAATACGACTTCAATATCAGTGGCAATATTCACGACCGGGTATTCCTCGGTATAACAGCAGGACTGCACGATGTGAGATACCGACACTTCGGCACGTATAGCGAGAACCTCGTACCCAACTATGCCGACTTCACCTCTGTGACAGTGGAGGATGAGAGACGTATCTCCGGCACTGGATTCGATATCAAGGTAGGTGTCATCGTACGACCCATTGAAGAGTCGCCTTTCCGCATCGGACTCTCTGTGGCTACTCCTGTGTGGTACGATAAACTCACCTCAGAAAACTTCACCACCGTGTATGACAACTTCGGAAAACGTGTGACAAACAGTGAGGCTTACGACTTCAAACTCTTCACGCCGTGGAAGTTCGGATTCAGCCTCGGACATACAATCAACAATATGGTGGCCATTGGTGCTGGAGTGGACTATGCAAAATATTCTGCCACCAACAACCGCCGCATCACCGATACATACTATGATTGGTATCAGAAAGTATACTTCGACTCTTCGGAAACCGATGTGGCTGCCGACAACCACCTGGAGAATACTCTCAAGGGGGTGTGCACTATCAAGGTGGGTGCAGAGGTGAAACCCATCGACAATCTCTCACTGAGACTGGGATACAATTACTCCTCACCCATGTACGAAAAGGACGGCTTCAAGGACGGCACTCTCGAGTCGAATGCCTCTTACATCAGTTCCGCTACCGACTACACCAACTGGAAGGCTGTCAACCGCATCACATGCGGAGTGGGATATAATATCAGCAAGTTCTCCATAGACATGGCTTACCAGTTCTCTTCACAGAAAGGCGACTTCAAACCCTTCATGGAGTATGTGGATGATGTGGACCCGGAAAATGACATTATAGTGGATGCCAAGTCTGTGAAAAATGAGCGTCATCAACTGCTGCTCACATTGGGATACCACTTCTAAGTCGCTCGCGATACACCAAAATCGGTACAATCTGTGAAATCTGAGTAAATACTGTATAAAAAACGTTAAAAAATAAGGCTTTTCAGCCTGTTATGCTTGTACATATGGAAACTATTCTCTAATTTTGCGGACGCAAGCAATAGATATCTCTATTGTAATTGGAAAGATTAGTTTTTTTAGTGGTTAATTTAGTTTTAGTAAGTATGTATCGGGGCTTGTCGAGATGACAAGCCCCTTTTAATTATACTACCCTATGTCAATGGCACTCGTGCGGCACAATAAAAATGAAAAACTGCGTCTTTCTAACCCCCTCCGGCTCCCCCGTTTCCCGGGGGAGAGCAATGTATTGTCCTCACTTAATCGTTACTTTACTTCGCGAAGTTACTACCGTTCGACAATACAAAATGAAAAACTGCGTCTTTCATTTTGTATTGTCCTCACTTAATCGTAACTTTGCACGAATTTTATAACGATATACATTTTTAATCATACATTTATGAACATCTCCTATAAATGGCTCAGACAATATGTCGACTTCGACCTCACACCACAAGAGGTGAGCGATGCACTCACATCCATCGGACTGGAAGTGGGAGCACTCGAGGAAGTGCAGTCCATACGCGGTGGACTGAAGGGCCTCTATGTGGGACAGGTGATGACCTGTGAACCACATCCCAATTCAGACCATCTGCATGTCACCACCGTAGACCTCGGACGTCAACCCTTCTCGCAAATAGTGTGCGGAGCACCCAATGTGGCTGCAGGGCAGAAGGTGATAGTGGCAGACCTAGGATGCACTCTCTATGATGGCGACAAGGAGTTTGTTATCAAAAAATCAAAACTGCGTGGCGTGGAGTCGTGTGGTATGATATGCGCCGAGGATGAAATAGGAATAGGCTCTTCTCACGACGGTATCATCGTGCTGCCCGAGGATGCTCAGGTGGGTATGACTGCCGCAGAATACTACCATCTGGAAAGCGACTGGGTGATAGAGGTGGATATCACTGCCAACAGGGCAGACGCTCTCTCACACTGGGGAGTGGCTCGCGACCTCTATGCATGGATGGTGCAAAACGGGCTAAAGACCAACCTGCACCGACCCTCATGCGATGAATTCCATGTGGCATCACACGACCTGCCCATACGCGTCACCATAGCAAATACCGAGGCGTGTCGCAGATATGCATGCGTCAGCATCACCGGATGCCATGTGGCAGAATCTCCCGAATGGCTGAAGACGCGTCTCACTACCATCGGACTGCGCCCCATCAACAACATCGTGGATATCACCAACTATGTGATGATGGCGTATGGTCAGCCTCTGCATTGCTTTGATGCCGACATGGTAGCCGGACACCATATCATAGTGAAGGACGAGAACGAAGGAAAACCTTTCGTCACACTCGACGGACAGACTCATACACTCGGTGCTCATGACCTCGCCATCTGCAATGAACAGGAACCTATGTGCATAGCAGGCGTCTTCGGTGGAAAGGGTAGTGGCACATACGACTCTACTACCAACGTGGTGCTCGAAAGTGCCTACTTCCACCCCACATGGATCAGAAAGAGCGCACGGCGTCATGCTCTGAGCACTGACGCTTCCTTTCGCTTCGAACGCGGCATTGACCCCAATGGAGTGATCTATGCACTGAAACAGGCGGCCATACTCTGCTGCCAACTCGCAGGAGGACAGGTGGCTATGGATATCTGCGATGAATACCCCAATCCGATAAAGGACCCCATCGTTCGTCTCGACTATGACTACGTGGACAACCTCATCGGTAAACACATACCCCAGGAAACTGTCAAGAGTATCGTCACATCGCTCGAGATGAAGGTGCTTGAGAGTGATGACAAGGGCGTGCAACTACAGGTGCCGGCATATAGGGTGGACGTGCAGCGTCCGTGCGATGTGGTGGAGGATATCCTGCGTATATACGGTTACAACAACGTGGAGATACCTCAGCAACTGAAGAGTTCACTCGTCATCAAGGGCGAGGAGGACAAGAAACACCACACGCAAAACCTGGTGGCAGAACAACTGGTGGGATGCGGATTTAATGAGATAATGAACAATTCGCTCACACGCGCTGCATACTACGACAACCTCAAAGACTATCCCGCAGAACATCTGGTGCATATCATGAACCCGCTCAGCAGCGACCTCAACGTGATGCGTCAGTCGCTCGTCTTTGGAGGACTGGAGAGCATAGCATACAATGCTAACCGCAAACAGCCCAACCTGCGCTTCTTCGAATTTGGCAACTGCTATTTCTTCAATCCCGACAAGAAAGACGATGAGAAACCTATGAATGCATACCGCGAGGAGTGCTTCCTCGGACTCTGGGTGACAGGTCGTCGGGTGGAGGGCAGTTGGATACACCCCGACGAGGACAGCTCATTCTATGAACTCAAGGCTTATGTGGAGAATATCATGGCACGTGTGGGACTGCCCGCCGCTGCCGTGCAACGTAAGGCTGCCGACAGCGACGTGTTTGCTGCTGCCACAGTGATGACCACCAGAGCAGGACTGCCACTCATCACTATGGGCGTGGTGAGTCACACTCTGCTGAAACAGGCTGGCATAGAGAGACCGGTCTACTATGCCGAAATCAACTGGACGCAACTCATGAAACAGGTGCGCAAGGCAAAGGTGAAGTTCACCGAACTGTCTAAGTTCCCAGCCGTGAGCCGTGACCTCGCTCTGCTCATCGATGACAATATCACTTTCGAACAGGTGGCAGAGGTGGCTAAGCAGTCTGAGAAGAAACTGCTGCGCAGCGTGGCTCTCTTCGATGTGTACGAGGGCGACAAACTGCCCAAGGGAAAGAAGAGTTATGCAGTGAACTTCATACTGCAAGACGAGCAACGTACGCTGGCAGACAAACAGATAGATGCCATCATGCAGAAAATCATAGCCAATGTGAAAAAACAACTGGGTGCCGAACTGAGATAATAACAAAAATATAATATATTGTAATATGGGAAGAGCATTTGAATATCGCAAAGCGACAAAACTGAAGAGATGGGGACACATGGCCCGCACGTTTACTAAGATTGGCAAACAGATTGCCATCGCTGTCAAGGCTGGAGGTCCGGAACCGGAAAACAATCCCACACTGCGTGCCATCATCGCTAATGCCAAACGCGAGAATATGCCCAAGGATAATATCGAAAGGGCTATCAAAAACGCAATGGGAAAAGACCAGAGCGACTATAAGGAGGTGACATACGAAGGATACGGTCCTCACGGTATTGCTGTCTTCGTGGACACTCTTACCGACAACACCACACGCACTGTGGCTGACGTGCGCTCTGTTTTCAATAAGTTTAGTGGAAACCTGGGCAACCAGGGCTCTCTCTCTTTCCTCTTCGACCACAAGTGTGTGTTCACATTCAAGAAAAAGGACGGCATGGATATGGACGAGATGATACTCGACCTCATAGACTATGGCGTGGAGGATGAGTTTGATGAAGACGAGGAGACTGGCGAAATCACTATCTATGGCGATCCCAAGAGTTTCGGAGAAATACAGAAACATCTTGAGAGCGAGGGATTTGAGGTGACAGGGGCTGAGTTTACACGCATACCCAACGACCTGAAAGAAGTGACCGAGGAACAACGCGAAACCATCGACAAAATGGTGGAAAAACTCGAAGAATTCGACGACGTGCAGACTGTCTACACCAACATGAAACCCGCCGAGTAATCTTTAAAGCCCTTAAGGTCCTTAAAGCAAACAGCACTTGCCCCTTGTGGCAAGTGCTGTTTGCTATTTATAGTCTTTGGCTGTGATGTCTGTGCTGTATAGTATGCGTTGTGGGTCTTTATGCGAGCGATAGACAAAACGGTAGTTGTATCCTGCATCCTTGTATATGCGCCCCTCTGTGGTGTTTGCTATCACCTTTGCCAGTTCGCGATGCATCTCCTCCTCCTTGCCTACGAAAGCCAGACTGTCATCGGCACGGTCGTATAGTGTGTAGTGGTGCACTATGGTGTGTGTGGCACGTTCAAAAGTGAGACTGTCCATCGAAGAGAAGTTCTCTATCGGTGTGGGACAACTCTTCTCTGTCTGTTCCCTGCACTCGCGTTCGGCACGGTCTTCCAACTTTTCCTGGCATCCCACAGCCATGAGCATCATCACACCCATAGGTATCAATAAAGCCTTTCTCATATCATAATCCTTTCTTCAGTCCATCAGGGTGGCAGCGCGGACGCGAGAGAGTGTCTCGGGCGTCATCTGCAGGTAATTGGCAATATACACCAGCGGAGCAC
>CAMHPC010000090.1 GCA_946186945.1 uncultured Prevotella sp. | reverse complement strand
AGCAGGTCGAAGGGGTCGCGCCCCTCGCGGTCCATCTTGTTGATGAAGATGATGACCGGAGTGTTGCGCATGCGGCATACGTTCATCAGTTTACGTGTCTGTGCCTCCACACCCTTGGCACCGTCCACCACTATTATGGCACTGTCCACAGCCGTCAGCGTGCGGTAGGTATCCTCGGCGAAGTCCTGGTGTCCCGGTGTGTCGAGTATATTGATCTTATACCCTTCATAGTCAAACTCCATCACCGAAGTGCTCACCGATATGCCACGCTGCTTCTCTATGTCCATCCAGTCGCTGGTGGCAGTCTTGCGTATCTTGTTGCTCTTCACTGCACCCGCCACCTGTATCTGTCCGCCGAAGAGCAGAAATTTCTCCGTCAGTGTGGTCTTGCCGGCATCAGGGTGCGAGATGATGGCAAAGGTGCGTCGTCTCTCTATCTCCTGTATCATTCGTCGGTCAGTCGGTCAATGCACTTTACCAGCGACTCCTCCCAGTGTGGTATGGTCAGTGCGTAGGTGTTTTTTATCTTCGTCTTGTCCAGCACACTCATGGCAGGGCGGGTGGCAGGTGTGGGATATTCTGCGGTGTGTATGGGCAGCACGGTGCAGCCGGTGATGCCCGCTATGCGGTGTATGCTCTTGGTGAAGTCGTACCAGCTGCATACACCCTCGTTGGTGTAGTGATACACACCGGGCACCACTCCGTGCTCTACGATGCTCATGATAGCCCCTGCCAGGTCGGCAGCGTAAGTGGGGGTGCCTATCTGGTCGAACACCACGTTCAGCTGCTCACGTTCCCTGCCCAGACGCATCATCGTCTTGACGAAATTGTTGCCGAAGGGGGAGTACAGCCATGCCGTGCGCACTATGACGGTGCGCTTGCAGAATTTCGTGGCACCGAACTCACCAGCCAGTTTCGTGGAGCCATATACTCCCTCGGGACAGGGGGTGTCGGTCTCTACGTAGGGCAGGTGCTTGGTGCCGTCAAACACATAGTCGGTGCTGATATGTATCAGCCACCCGCCGCGGCGCTCTATGGCAGCCGCCAGGTAACTGGGTGCCAGAGTGTTGATGGCAGTGGCACGCTCCTTGTCGCTCTCGGCACGGTCCACAGCGGTATAGGCGGCGCAGTTCACCACACCATCTATCTCGTGCTCGTCCACATAGCGCTCCACCGCCTGCTGGTCGGTGATGTCCAACTCTGCCACGTCGGTATTGAAAAATACGTGCTTCTCGTGTTGGGACTGCAACAGACGTATCTCGTTGCCCAACTGCCCTTCGCATCCAGTGATAAGTATGTTCATAGGTTTCTCCTTATTGTTTAAAATTCCAGACCCTCGGTCTTGTCTTTCTCGTAATAGTCGCTCAGCATGCCCATCAGGGTGCTTATCTCGCTGATGGCATGTGTGGTGTCGGGACTCACCTCCTTCTTCTGCAGCCGCAGCAGCATCACCCCGTATAGGGCATTCAGGCATGTGAGCACCTCACTCTCCTGTTTGTCGGCACCACGGTGCCGCAACTCCACTATGAAGGGCAGCACCTTGTAGTACTCTGCGCTGTAGAAGGGAAACTTGCTGCTCGAGAGCAACTGCCGGTGCAGTTCGTCCATCTGTTGCACCACTACCTCGTTTATCTGCAGATGGCCGTGCTCGCGCTTTCCCTCCTGGTTTATCATGCGTATCAGGTCGCCATACCAGTCTGCCAGTTCCTCCTTCTGCTCGTCACTGTAGTCAAATTGCGAGATATACTCCGTCCGCACACGGGTCAGTTGACAGTCGTATGCGCGTATGATATCCTCCACTTGCCACATGTAGAGCACATATTCGGCTATGCTGCGATGACGCAGTTGCTGTGATATATACATAGTGTAGTTATTGCTTGATGGTGTCAGTAGTGTATGGTGAAGAGGTTGAACACCGTACCGAAGAGTATCAGTACGCTGATTACTATCACCACGCTGCCTATGATACGATTGATGATGACTATGCCGGTGTCGTCAAATTTATTGCGTATCTTGTCTATCAGCCATGTCAGTCCGTACCACCACAGCATAGCACCCGCCACGATGCTCAGATAGCCTATGCCCATGGCGAGCGGCTTGCCCGGCACTATGAATGCCAACTGTGCAAACAGAGCCATGAAGAGGAGGATGATGAGCGGGTTGCTCAGGGTGATGAAAAATGCCGTCATGGCATTGTGCAGGTAGGTATCCTTGTTGTGGTTCTTGCTGCGGTGCATGTTCTTGGTGGGATTGGTGCGGTAACTGATGATACCGAACACCAAGAGCATGATGCTGCCCGATAGTTGCAGCAGGAAGCGGTTCTGCTCATTGTTTATCAGGTCCATCACGAAACTCATGCCCAGACCTGTCACCAGAGCATAAATCAGGTCGCTTGCGGTGGCACCCAGTCCAGTCACAAAACCATACCAACGCCCCTTGTTGATGGTGCGCTGCACACATAATATGCCCACCGGACCCATAGGCGCGGAACATAATACACCAATCACCAGACCCTTTATGATTAGGTCTAAAAAGTCAATATGAAATTCAAATGGCATAACGAGTGCAAAATTGCTAAAAAAATGTGAAAGACACAAATTTTCAATGTAAAAGTTTGCTACATGAGACTTTTTAACTATCTTTGCGCTTAGTAAATTATTTAACACTAAACCTATATTTATAAAAGATGAATTCACAACCTACAGTAAAACCCTATGTCATCGGACTCGACCTCGGTGGCACCAATTCCGTGTTCGGTATAGTAGACAGCCGTGGTGAGATAAAGGCTACCACAGCCATCAAAACCCAGGGCTATGCCACAGTAGAGGAATATGTAGATGCTGCCGTGGCAGCACTCAAACCCATCATCGGTGCCGTGGGCGGCATAGAGAATATCAAGGCTATGGGTATCGGCGCTCCCAATGCCAACTACTACAAGGGCACCATCGAGAATGCCCCCAACCTCTCCTGGGCTCACAATGATATCGTGCCCCTGGGCGAGATGTTCAGCAAGCGACTGAATGATATACCCGTGGCTCTGACCAACGATGCCAATGCCGCCGCTCTGGGCGAGATGACCTACGGCGTGGCACGCGGTATGAAAAACTTCATCGTGCTCACACTGGGCACAGGCGTAGGCTCGGGTATCGTCATCAACGGACAACTGGTGTACGGTCACGATGGCTTTGCCGGCGAACTGGGTCACGTCATCATGCGCCGCGAGAACGGACGTAAGTGTGGCTGCGAGCGCACTGGCTGTCTGGAGGCTTACTGCTCTGCCACCGGTGTGGCACGCACAGCACGCGAGTTCCTCAGCATGAGCGACGAGCCCTCACTGCTGCGCGATATGCCCGCTGCCGATATCACATCCCTCGATGTGTCGATAGCAGCCGAAAAGGGTGACGCCCTGGCACTGCGCGTGTATAAATTCACCGGCGAGATGCTGGGCGAGGCATGTGCCGACTTCGCTGCCTTCTCTTCTCCCGAGGCATTCATATTCTTCGGCGGACTGACCAAGGCTGGCGACCTCATCATGAACCCCATCATAGAGAGTTATGAAGAGCATGTGATGCCAGTGTTCAAGGGCAAGGCTCAGTTCCTCATCTCGGGTCTCGACGGCTCATCGGCTGCTGTGCTCGGTGCATCTGCCATAGGTTGGGACATCGAATCCATGCCCGGCGTGCGCTCTTAGAGACCGCGGGAATGAACAAATACAAACAAGGTCGGTACCAAAAGGGGTACCGACCTTATTAAAACTCTTTACATCAGGTCATGGTAAATTACGAAAAGGATATCAAACAAGCAGTGGAAGTGCTCAGACGGGGTGGGGTGATACTCTATCCCACCGACACGGTGTGGGGTATAGGGTGCGATGCCACCAACGACGAGGCCGTGCGCAGGGTGTATCAGGTGAAACAGCGGTCCGACTCCAAGGCCATGATTTGCCTCGTAGACAGCGAAGCCCGTCTGCAACGCTACGTGCGCCAAGTGCCCGAGGTGGCGTGGGACGTGATGGAACTCTCGGTGAAGCCGCTCACCGTCATCCTCGACGGAGCCGTCAACCTGGCACCCTCGCTGCTGGCAGAGGACGGGTCGGTGGCACTGCGTATCACACGCGAGGAGTTCTCCCGCCAACTGTGCTACCGTTTTCAGAAACCCCTCGTATCTACCAGCGCCAACATCAGCGGCATGCCTCCGGCACAAAACTACTGCGATATCGATCCTGAACTCTTGCGCAGCGTAGACTATGTGTGCACATCGCGCAGACAGGAGAAGAAACCGCACACACCATCGTCCATCATCCGTCTCACCCCCGACGGACAAGTCACCGTCATACGCAAGTAAAGCCATGCTAGAGCGGATAGTAGCATGGCGCGAGGCACATATCAGCGACCGGCAGTTCATACTGGTTCTCAGTTTCTTTGTCGGTCTCTTCTCCGCCGTAGCCGCTCTCGCCCTCCACTCCCTCATCCACGGCATAGAGGAATTGCTCACCTCAGGCTTCGACTTCCAGTCGTCCAACTGGCTGTACCTGCTCTTCCCCGTGGTGGGTATATACCTCACGGCACTCTTTGTGAAGTATGTGGTGAAGGATAATATCAGCCACGGCATCACACGCATACTCTATGCCATAAGCAGGAAGAAGAGCCGTCTGCCGCGGCACCACACATGGACCTCGGTAGTGGCATCCGCTCTCACCATCGGCTTCGGTGGTTCGGTGGGTGCCGAGGCACCGATAGTGCTCACCGGCTCAGCCATAGGCAGCAACCTCGGTCGCCTCTTCCGCATGGATGGCAAGACTCTCATGCTTCTCGTGGGCTGCGGAGCCTCGGCAGCCATAGCCGGCATCTTCAAGGCACCCATCGCCGGACTGGTGTTCACCATCGAGGTGCTCATGATCGACCTCACCATGGCATCCCTCGTGCCCATACTCATAGCCTCGGTCACAGCCACCTGCTTCACCTACTTCTTCGTGGGAGCCGATGTGCTCTTCCATTTCACACTCGACGACTCATGGCAGATAGAACGGGTGCCGCCAAGCATACTGCTGGGCATAGCCTGCGGACTGGTGAGCCTCTATTTCATCAGGATGATGACGGCTTGCGAAGGGTTCTTCGGACGTCTGAAACACTCCTTCTATGCCCGTCTGCTGATAGGCGGACTGCTGCTCAGCGCCCTTATCTTCTTCTTCCCCTCACTCTACGGCGAGGGCTACTCCAGTATCGACATCCTGCTCAATGGCAAGAACGACAGCGACTGGGACGCACTGATGGGCAATTCACTCTTCTACGGTCAGCAACACCTGCTGCTGCTCTATGTGGCACTGGTGCTCTTCACCAAGGTCTTTGCCACCTCAGCCACCAATGGGGCAGGGGGCTGCGGCGGTACCTTCGCCCCCTCACTGTTCATCGGCGCCTTTGCCGGTTTCCTATTCGCCCGTCTGTGGAACATCAACAGCGTCGGTCCGCTGGTGCCAGAGAAGAACTTCGCCCTGCTGGGTATGGCAGGCGTCATGGCAGGCGTGATGCACGCACCCCTCACCGGCATATTCCTCATAGCCGAACTCACCGGCGGCTATCAACTCTTCGTGCCTCTCATCATAGTAAGCGTCAGTGCCTACCTCACCATCATCATCTTCGAACCCCACAGCATCTATGGCATGCGTCTGGCGCGTGAAGGGAAACTCATCACCCACCATACCGACCGCTCTGTGCTCACACTCATGAGTCTGGAGAGCATCATCGACCGCCATTACGAGTCTACACGCGAGGATGTCTCACTGGCACAACTGGTACACACCTTCTCACACAGCCAGTCGTCCATCCTGCCCGTGCTCGATGATGCAGGCACACTCCTGGGAGAGATTGATTTCACCAAGATACGACATATCGTGTTTCGTACCGAACTGTATCACCATTTCACCGTGGCGCAGATCATGACACAGCCCGCCGCCACCCTCTTCATCGATGACCCCATGGAGCAGGTGATGGGCATATTTGAGAAGACCAATGCCCTGCAACTGCCCGTCATCGATACCGACCATCATCTCGTGGGCTACATCACCCGCACACGCCTGTACACCATGTACCGTCAGATGGTGGCAGATTTCTCCACCGACTGAGGTGCGTGGCATAAAAAACTGAGAAAACATTTGCACAAGTCGTTAGAAACAACTACCTTTGCACCCGCATTTTACGTAATGTGGGGTTCCGTAGCTCAGCTGGATAGAGCAACTGCCTTCTAAGCAGTAGGTCTTGGGTTCGAGTCCCAACGGAATCACGGAGAGATAAACGAGAGTACTTTAATAAGGCTCTCGTTTTCCCATCTATACAGGCACTAAGCCGCTATCCAATCTCACATTTCATTTAAATATAGGATGTTAACAATTGATGTTTAACATTGCAGTTGTTTGGAAATGAGTGGACACGATTGGACATAATTGGACAAGTGCGATACCAAAAATGCGATACCACTTCTGCCAAAAATGTACTTTTTTATGTACATTTTCTAAAATAATCCTCAGAACCAGTACGCTCCCGACGACAGTATCCGGGCTGAAGGTCCCCAAAAACGAGTGCCCTCGGCCATAGAGCGTACTGTCAGAAACCGACGTTTACTGGCGCCGTTCGCCGCCTCGCTCCCAGATGCTCAGACGGCTAGCATTGTTGAGTGCACCCAGTTCGGTCAGCCATCCGCAGGAGCGCTCGTCATTGCCATCGCGCCAGACGGCACCCGACAGCATGCGGTCGTCGATTATCTGCTCTATGCGACTGTTTCTGCCCTCCACCTCGCCCTCGTGGCGTGCCACAGCCACAGCACTCTCATAAGCCTGAGAGCGTATCACCATAGGCAGCAGGTCCACCGGCAGTTCACCAGCCGACATCCGTTCCCACGTCTTGCCTATCCATGCCACAGCATCAGCCAGAGCCTTCTCGTCATACTCACCCTTGTGTTCGGTGCTCAACGTAAGCAGACTCCTCTCGCGCTGCTCCGGGGTGAGCGTGCGGTCGCCCATCTCGTCATACCACTGCTGCAGGATGCTGTGTTCATCATCATCGTGCAACAGCATGCCGTACAGAGTCTCTTCATCGTTCATGTCCATGTCGGGATATCGCTCCTGCATGCGTGCCGTCCACTGCTCCTTGGCAGTGGCAGGGCATTGTCGTTCTTGTTTATCCATGTCGTGTAAATTGTTGGTTGTTCGCCGCAAAGGTACCGCGCCATGTGCAGTGCAGACCGTCATCCATCAGACATTTTCAAGACGACATTTTTTTCATGCTCCTGCCATGCATTCTCGTTGCAAACGTAGGAAATTTGAATTAATATGATAAAAATATTCAAGTTTTTGAAGTATGATAACTGCCTTTAAAGAAGCGCAAAGAGTATGATAACTGTCTGTAAAGAAGCGCAAAGAGTATGATAACTGCCTGTAAAGAAGCGCAAAGAGTATGATAACTGTCTGTACAATAGCGCCCCGAAGGGGCAATGAGCAATCAGCCCAGGGCAACGCCCTGGGTAAACGGCAAGTCAAATTTCATCGCCCTGAAAGGGCAAAAGCGGAGCCGTTCACTTGCTTTTGCCCTTACTTTAACTGTTCTCTCGTATTTGTCAACCAGGGCTTTAACTGTTCTCTCGTATTTGTCAACCAGGGCGCTGCCCTGGCCTGACTGCTCATTAGCCTTACAGGCCGTTTATAGAATAGACATGCGAAATTTGTATAAAAATACTATAGGAAATAAAAAAGGTGTTACCTTTGTGGCCAGATTTTCAAGTACAGCGCTTATTTATTTACAAGTTCGTGGCGTCGTGTGGAAACAAGAATGGTGGCAACCAAAATGCCACAGACTCTACTGCCGTGGCAGAAGAGGCTGCACCTGCTGCAGCAGAACTAAATGAGGAAGGTGTAGGTCCTGGCATCCTCACCACAGAGAAATTCGTCGTCGATGTGCCTGAGGGATGGAAAGTTATTGACAAGAAAGAGATTGGTTACATCACAATGAGACCCGCCGACAATGGGTTTGCCACATTCAGTGTGAACGAAAAGGAAGGTGACATCGCCGAGTCGTGGCATAAGCAAAAAACTGAAGAACATCTAATAATTGGTAGGAATTTTTTTTCAGAAAAAGTTTGCGGAGGCAAGAAAAAAGATGTACCTTAGCGGTCGATAAATATACTATTCGGATTAAAATTACACAAACACATTACAATGACACGTTCTACCTTTGAGTATGAAGAGGAGCGCAATGAGAATCTGCTGCGCGCCTTCTATGAGAGATGTAAAGCCACCCCCAGTGCACAGGTATCCACCATTATAAGCGACACCGTAGGCATGCCCTCCGATCGCTTCTATGTGAGCGACGAACGGGCGGCGCGAGTGATAAATGCACTGTTGCAGAGTAGGGAATACCCCAAGATGCTGCCCACCCACCGGCAGATGTATGCCGAGATACTGCGACGGGTGATAGAGTTGCGTGAGGTGCACCCTCACTGGTGCGTGATGCAACTGGTGCGTCAGGTGCTGCGCACCCCGGCTCCACAGTTCTACCTCACCCCCAGCAGCGCCTACACCATCATACAGCGCCACCGCCACCGCCGCGGACGCCGCACCGAGGAGCAAATGCGCAGGAGGGCCGCGCACATCATTAGTGAGCCAGCACACTATACCAGTGTGGCAAGTCACGATGCAGAAAGCGTCATCGCTCCATAACCGAGGGCGCGAGGCGTAGCGAACTCATTACTCTATAGCTTACCTTCAAGAGCCAAGAAAAACGCTATAATTTGCCAATGAAACTTAATTTCAACACTTAAAGTATTATTGTATGAAAGAAATTATGTATCTTTGCGGTCGGAAATATTTGTTATCATTCCGACCATAATTTATATACAAAATCAATGGAGAATGCAGTAGTACAACAGATTAGAAAAAGGATTACTCGCAGTAAGTTTGGTGAGATATTCTTTGTTTCTTCTTTTCCCCAATATGATGTCGAGTACGTCACAAAACTGCTCGCCATCTTTGAGAAAGAAGGATTGATTACACGAATAGCCAAAGGTGTGTATGTCAAGGCACGTAAAACACGTTTTGGCATCCTTTATCCTTCGGCTTACGAATTAGTGAAAGAGATTTCCAAACGAGATAAGGCAAAAGTTATACCTACGGGAGCCACTGCTGCTAATCGCTTAGGATTCTCAACGCAAGTACCCATGAACACTATTTTTCTGACTACTGGGTCTGGGCGAAAATTGAAATTAGGGAATCGAACAGTGACTCTGAAGCATGGGGCACCTAAGAACTTTGCATTCCGAGGACGTTTGATGCCAGAACTGGTACAGGCATTACGCAACATTGGTGAGCATAACATCACTCAGGATGTTGAAGCGAGGATTGGACAATTGTTCACGGAAACTCCTGAGACTGACACCATAGAATATGATTTATTGTTGGCTCCTGTATGGATGCGACAAGTTATAAAGAAAGGAATAAAGCAATGAGTAAATGGATTGATTTCTCGCTCGACGAGCGAAAGGCGATGATACAAGGTGTGGTCGAGGCACGGCAAATTGATGAAGCTGCTGCCGAGAAGGACTGGTGGGTAACGGCAGTGTTGTATGCCCTTTTTCACACCAATGTATCAGAATATCTGTTGTTCAAAGGTGGTACGAGTCTCAGTAAAGGCTGGGATATTATCAATCGATTCAGTGAAGATATTGATTTAGCATTGAGCCGTGACTATTTTCTGAACGTCAAGCAACTCTCATGTGCAAGCTGCACCAGTAATACGCAAATACATAATCTTCGAGAGAAAGGACAGGACTTCCTGTTTGGCGAGTTCAAAGACGAGTTAGCTGCCAAACTTGCAGAATTGGGACTTGAAGTAACTGTTCTCACAGACAACGATATTGCCAATGAAAATGGTAAGCCAAGAAAGGTTCCACACGATAAAGACCCATCTGTACTTTATGTTCAATATCCTTCACTCTACGATAGCCAAGCCGCATACGCAATACCGACGGTTAAAGTAGAGATTAGCGTGTTGTCAATGTCCGAGCCTTACGAAATGAGAAGAATTTCATCACTTATAGAACAAACGTTCAAGGATGAAGATGTAGATTCCGACCTCGTCCAGACAATTCGAACCGTAAGCCCTGCCAGGACTTTCCTGGAAAAGGCCTTCCTTTTGTGCGAGGAGTTCCAGAAGGACGAACCGAGAACGCATAGAATGACACGTCACTTCTATGACTTGGAGAAACTGATGCATACCCCATATGCGGAAATAGCTCTTAATGATTTAGTGCTCTATCATGAGATTGTGGAACATCGTCGCAAGTTCTATCATGTTGGTTATGTAGATTACGACAAAGAGCTACCTGCCACTATTCAGATTGTACCAAGTGACGAACTGATGTCCTCTTACGAAGCTGACTATAACGAAATGAAGGAGAGCTTCTTTTATGGGCAACCTCTGACTTTCGGCGAGTTGATGGAAAAGATAACGAACCTTCAAGAACAATTCCGAGCTTTAGATGTCCCTAAAGGTTGAATGTAGATGAATTTTTAACAAAATCTACTTTTTCTCCAACCTCTGCCACAGTTTGGCGCACCCCCAGTATAATTTTGCAGAAAAACAAATTAAAATGATTAATAACGATAGAGGGCAAAGTCTGATAACCAAATACGTCTGGGTGATAGAGACCATCTATCGCAGGCGTATGATTTCATTCAAGGAGCTAAACGAGCTGTGGCTTCGCGATGACATAAGCAGAGGTGTGGATATACCCAAACGCACCTTCGACAACTGGCGTTATGTCATCTGGGATATGTTCGGATGGCGGGGCTTTACATTGTATCACATGGAACATTAAATGTCAATAAATGGAATGAAAGACTTTGCAGCAATAGATTTCGAAACAGCCAATAACGAGCGTTCTTCGGTTTGTTCCGTTGGAATAGTCATTGTTCGTAATGGTGAGATAGTAGATTCGTTCTACTCTCTCATACAGCCAGAGCCGAACTATTATAACTATTGGTGTTCTCAGGTGCATGGACTCTGCCAGGATGATACTGAGGATGCACCAGTTTTTCCAAAAGTATGGGCTCAGATAGAGCCTCTGATAGAGAACTTGCCACTCGTCGCTCATAATAAACCTTTTGACGAAGGGTGTCTGAAGGCTGTGTTTCGAGTATATCAGATGGATTACCCAGATTACGAGTTTTACGATACTCTTTGTGTTTCACGGCGAGTGCTCCCTGATTTGGAAAACCACCAGCTCCATACTGTGGCCGCAGCCTGTGGTTATGAGTTAGAGAATCATCATCACGCGTTGGCAGATGCAGAAGCATGTGCTTGGATTGCAAGAGAAATACTATAAGAACTATATACAACATACAATATGGAAGAAA
>CAMHPC010000089.1 GCA_946186945.1 uncultured Prevotella sp. | reverse complement strand
CGCTTTTGTTGCGGTCCACTCCCTTTACCGCTGCCACGTGGCGATAGAGGCAGTCGGCAAAGCCTCGCCGCACCTCCTTATTCGGGAAGCCAAGGGTGTAGTCTTCAAACTCGCGGTCGTAGTCGAGGATGGTGAGATAACCACTCTGATAGAGTATGGGTAGCGGTTCATCGAGACCCTCAAAAGGCAGGTCGAACATGCTGCTGGGATAGTTTCTGCCATCCAACTCAGCCATTTCCACAGGCGGCATCTGCGCCAGAAGGGCTATCAGGGCACTGCTGGTGCCACGGTCGAACCAGTAATCCTCCAATTTTCTTGCATCGAGTGCACTAAACAGACTGAAGGGATTGTATATATCAGTTTGAGAGCGACTGAAATGGTAACCGTCGTAACGGTCTTTCAACTGTGCCATCATTCCGTCGTAATCCGTCTCATTCTGCTCTGCCAGTGCCTCCACGTCCTGGTGCAACTGGGTGGTCAGTTCCTCCTGACTGATTCCGCAGATGGTGGCATAATCATCGCGCATGGAGATATTCTTCAACTGATTCAGTTTGCTGAACACACCCATCTGCGAGAACTTCGATATGCCGGTAATGAATACAAACTTCAGGTGGTCGTCCATCTCCTTCAGTGGACCAAACACATTCTGGAAACGTGAGCGGGCGAGGTCGGTCTTCTCTCTGTCGCCAAGGGAGTGGAGGATGAAATTGTCGTACTCGTCAACTAATACCACGGCACCCCTTCCCGTCTGCTCATGAGCGGTGCGGAGGAGGTTCTTCATACGAATATTGGCATCTGGCACCTCTGGAACTATACCATACTGCTCTTCGTAATGCTTCAGAGTTTGGTCGATGAGCGTGTCTAATTGCTCTATCGTGCGCAGGTCGCCGGCGCTGAAGTCGAAACGTATCACGGCATGTTTCTCCCACTCCCAATCGGTATCGGCGATAAAGAGCCTGGGCATCACTGTGCCATCCTTGAGGGTAATCTCTTCAAACAAATCCCGTCTGCCCTCAAACACGGCTGCAAGGGTGCTGATGAGCAGCGATTTTCCGAAACGGCGGGGGCGACTGAGGAAATATGGTTTCCCCTCGGTTATCATCTTGTAGATAAGCGCAGTCTTGTCCACATAGATGTATCCGTCTTTACGTATGCTCTCAAAACTCTGTATCCCTACTGGGTATTTCCTCTTTGCTGCCATGGTCTGTTGACAATGTTTTAATTTGACGCTACGAAAGTAACGTTTTTTTTGAAGATATCCAAATAATCACGCTATTTTCCACTAAGCCAACGCATCTTACTGTATTAAACCAGCCACCGACAACATAGGTACAATTCTAATGAGAAGATTGACATAAAACAAGAAGATATGCATTTTAATAAATATTTATGCGTTAATTAGCATTAAAATAGATAAAAACATACTAATTTTGCAGCAGTTTTTTTAAGGAATCTATTTTTGTTTTAATGTCATGAAAAGAATTATAGTAGCAAGCGTGATGCTGCTGACATGCATGCTGAGCCACGCAGGTGGACTGATGACCAACACAAACTTTCACATTGCCTTTGCAAGAATGATGGCCCGTGGTGCCAGCAGCGAGGTAGATGCTGTATACCATAACCCTGCCGGACTGGTGTGGGGACATGAGGGATGGCAACTATCATTCAACAACCAGACAGCCATACAGGACCGCGACATACACGTATTCATGCCTGCCACACGCGATGCCGGTGGTGGTGTGATGGTACCCAACTGTATGTTCAACGGCGGCAAAGACTATGACGAGACATACGAAGGACAAGCCGTGGCTCCTATCATACCAGCCATATTCGCCACCTACCACAAGGACAACTGGGCCATAGGTGCCATGTTGGGTGTGACAGGCGGTGGTGGCAAGGCCAAGTTCAACGAGGGTCTGCCTATGTTTAACGTGCCCATGGCACAGTTGCTCTATGCCCGCACAGGCGGTGTACTCACCCCCGACAAATACGCCCTCGACTCACGTCTGAAAGGAGAACAGTTTATATATAGCGGACAGGTAAGTTTCAACTATCGCATACTGCCATGGCTCTCTGCCAGTGCCGGAGTGCGCGTGAGTTACTTCAACGCTGCCTATCGTGGACACGTGATAGCATCACTCGACCCCACCATGGCCACCGCTATGGGTATGCCTGCCGAACTGGTGAACATACAACTGGACTGCAGTCAGCGTACATGGGGTGTCAACCCTATAGTGGGCATAGACATACATACCGGCAAACTGACACTGGCTGCTAAGTATGAGTTCCGCACCAAGTTCAATCCTGCCAACGACACTAAGAAGTTGTCTGCCGATGTGGTAGGCATGAGTCAGGAGGAGGTTAACGCCCTTCTGGGCACACGCATGGCAGCCTTCGTAGACGGCCAGAAGACCCGCAACGACATGCCCGCCATGCTCGCCATAGCAGCAGGCTATGAGTTCACTCCACAACTGCGTGCTACCCTTGAATATCACTTCTTCGATGACCTGCATGCCAAGATGGTGGGCGACAAGCAAAAAGCACTGCGCCATGGCACCTACGAGATGCTGGCAGGCGTAGAATACGACATCAATGAGAAATTCACCGTCAGTGCCGGTGCTCAGCGCACAGACTACGGACTGGCAGACGGTTTCCAACAAGAGACCCACTTCTCTTGCGACAGTTACTCGCTGGGACTGGGAGCAGCCGTCAACCTGAACGAACATCTGCGACTGAACTTAGGCTACTTCTTCACCAAATACGATAAATACAAGCACGAGGGGATAGAGACAGTGGCAGGACGCCCCGAGTTGGGAGTGCGCGACAACACCTACTCTCGCAGCAACAACGTAATAGGCGTAGGTATAGACTATAAGTTCTGATACTTACCGTAAATCATACATCCATGGAGCGCATCCTCTGTCAGAGGGTGCGCTCTTTGTATTTTAAGAGAGATTATTGTCTGATACATTTTTTACTAAAAAATATGGTGTTTCAATGAATATGAGTATTTTTGCGCATTGATTTACTAACCTACAACAAAATCAGCATGGTAAGAAGAGCCACTGAGAGTGACATTGGACGTATCATCCACTTACTGCACCAGGTAGCCATGGTGCATCACGAGATACGCCCCGACCTATTCAAACCACACACCACTAAATACAGCGAGCAGCAACTGCAGGCATTGCTCAGCGATGACAACACTCCCATTTTCGTATATGACGACGGTGAGGTGCAGGGACATGCATTCTGTAAGGTGACAGAGGTGAGGGGCGATAAACTGCTGACCGAGGTCAAGACACTGTACATAGACGACATCTGTGTGGACGAGAAGAGCCGCGGCAAGCACGTGGGTCGGAAGTTGTACGAACACGTATGCCGATACGCCCGTCATATAGGCTGCTACAACGTGACACTCAACGTATGGGATGGTAATACCACTGCATACCTATTCTATGAGAACATGGGCATGCAGGTGCAGAAGACTGGCATGGAAATGATACTATGACGGTGCCACAAACATTTCGAGAGTACTGATGAAGAGAGAAGTAGACCCCAAAACTACCAATCGCGCCATAGCATTTGAGTTGTGGACCAAATCGCCGATGCCGATGGTGACACTCGTGAAGACCTTTGATGTGACACGACTGCTGAAGAAAAGCAAGCATCACGGTATGAAATTCACCATGCTTATGTGTTGGTGCATAGCCCATGCAGCCAGCAGGATAAAGGAATTCTATATGTTGCCTGTTGAGGACAAGTTGATGCAGTATGACAGTATGTCGGTAAATGTGATTGTGCCAAACGCAAAAGGTGGACTGAGTTTCTGCGACATACCGTTTGACGATGACTTCCAAAAATTCTCCGAAGCCTACACTCGCATGACCACACTGTGTGCAGCCGAGAGCAGGGATATGACCGATGACAGCCGGGTAATAGTAGGCACGTCTGTGCTGACAGGAACCGATGTGGATGTGATAGTAAACCAGTGGTCGGGCAGGTATACCAATCCCTTTCTGGCATGGGCCAGATACCGCAAAGGTCTGTTCAAAACCACCCTACCCGTTTCGTTCCAGTTTCACCACGCACAGATGGACGGTGCCGAGGCAGTGCAGTTTCTCAATGCCCTGCAACAGGAGATAAACAGTTTCAGATACCCATGACAGAGGATCAACCAAAGAACAAGAAATAGCAGAGAAGCAACAAATAAAACCATACCGGAATATGAAAATAATAGACGACCAACTGTTGAATGATCTGGCAGAGAAAGCCAAGCACTCACCAAGACTGAGGATGAACTACAACTTCCACCAGGACCTGAACGACAAATGCCACCGTTTTCTAAATGCCATGCTGCCTGGTACCGTCATAGACGTGCACCACCACCCCACCAAAGACGAAACATTCGTGGTGCTGAGGGGAAAAGTGAGGGTGACCACCTACAATGATGAGGGCGAGATAATAGACTCTGTCGTAATAGGGCATGACAGCGGTCGCTATGGTGTGGACATAGCCAAGAACGTGTGGCATGGAGTGGAGTGTCTGGAACCCAGCGTACTGCTGGAATGCAAGGAAGGTCCGTTCGTGGAACACTCTGTGGACGGCATACTCCAAACCAAGCCCGTGAAGGACATCTATCTGGCTGGTGGCTGTTTCTGGGGCACAGAGCACTATTTCAAACAGATAGAGGGAGTGGTGATAACGGAAGTGGGATTTGCCAACGGACACACAGAAAGCCCCACTTACAAAGAGGTGTATACAGACCAGACTGGCTATGCCGAGACCGTACATGTGAGATACTATCCAGACGTGGTAAGTTTGGAATTTCTATTACATATGTTCTTCAAGGCGATAGACCCCGTCAGTCTGAACAAACAGGGACACGATGAAGGTACGCGCTACCGCACCGGAGTGTACTACACTGATGCTGCCGACCTGCCAGTGATAGAGAAAGTGTTTGCTGAAGAGCAAAAAAACCATCAACAGGCCATAGTGGTAGAAAAAGAACCCCTCCACCGCTTCTACACGGCAGAGGAATACCACCAGGACTATCTGGACAAGAACCCTACAGGCTATTGCCACCTGCCCACAGCACTGTTTGAATTTGCACGGCAGGCGAAAGAAAAGAAATGAATATCACCTAACATTTTTTATACTACGAATTATGAAAAGATTACTATCAATCCTGACTGTGATGATGTGCTCACTGATGCTCTCTGCACAGGACATCTATGATTTCAAAGTGACAGACGATGGAGGGCAGGAAGTATCGCTCTCTGAATACAAGGGAAAAGTGCTTCTTATAGTGAACACTGCCACCCGTTGTGGATTTACACCCCAGTACAAAGACCTGGAGGCCATGTATGAGAAGTATCACGAGCAGGGTTTTGAGATATTGGATTTCCCCTGCAACCAGTTCGGCCAGCAGGCTCCTGGCACCATACAGGACATTCACCAGTTTTGCACCGCCAACTTCGACATCCATTTCCCACAGTTTGACAAGATAGATGTGAACGGCGAGAAAGCACACCCACTCTACACGTGGCTGAAAGGAGGCAATGACATAAAGTGGAACTTCACCAAGTTTCTCATCTCGCGCGACGGCAAGATACTGCGCCGCTACGAGCCCAGAGACGCCATGAGCGACATAGAGGCAGACGTCAGGATGGAGGTCAACCCCGTATTGAGCACCATCATGGCCCGACGCTCAGTGAGGAAATACCTTGACAAGCCTGTGGAGCACGAGATACTGCAGACAGTGGTGCGCGCCGGCATAAATGCACCCAGCGGTATGAACCGCCAGCCATGGATAGTGCGCGTGGTGGAAGACCAGAAACTCATATCCGACGTGACCGAGGTGTATAAACAGAAGAATAGCGAACAGGTGAAGAAGGACAAGAATTTCAAGAACATGTTTCGCAATGCTCCCAACATCATCTGCGTATGCACGCCAGCAAAAGGCGGAGGTGAAATGGACGCCGGACTGCTGGGCGAGAACATGATACTGGCAGCACAGTCCATGGGACTGGGCACATGCTGCCTGGGCGGTCCGGTACGCTTCCTGTCATCAGACAAGGACTGCCAGTTCTTCCTCGACCGTCTGGAGATACCTGCCGACTATAAGTTGAACTATATCATAGCCATCGGCTATCCCGACGAACAGCCCGAAGCCAAGCCACGCGACGATACGAAGGTGAAATTCATCAAATAACCATCGCACGCATTCAAGACCGACCTCCCCTCAGAGAGAGAGTGAACCCTTGAGCACCTTCTTCAACAGAGACCCATCAGGACAGATGTATATTTCTATGCGTCTGTCCTTTTTCTTGTCATGTGAAGCAAGAGATGTAGGATACTCATCTTCACAACCCGACCACCCTAAAATTTTACGGTTTTCCACGCCCCACTTGATGAATTGTGCTACCACCGCCTCGGCACGCTGCTGGGTGTTTTTAGCCGCCTTGAGGGGTATTGAATTGTCGCAATGGCAGTCTATGGCGATGACGACACCCTCTTCTCGCTTAATAACATCAGCCACAAGACTGAGCAGTTTTTCCGCACCTGGTGCCAACTGACTTTTTAGATGAACAAACAAGGGGTCGGTTGGCATCGTGACACGAACCATAGGTATTCCATCTCTATACTTAGCCTCAGCAACTGACAGTCCATCCACGGCACGTAGTGGTTGCGCCACACGCTGATGAAGGTAACTGCTCAGCACATCAAGTTGCTTGGCACTTAATTTTGACAAGGACGGCTCTTTGCCTATCAGTTTAGTGTACTGTTCCAGGCTGGAAAACCTGGTATAATGTTGCAACGTGGCACCTCCCGAATAAGGTTCGCTGATAATCCCTGTGTGCCGGCTCGACCTGCACCCCAGCAGCACCAGCGGCAACATCATAAGAAATAGTCCTTTCTTTGCTATCATTTTTCAAGTGATTAGTTTATTTGCGAAGCAAAGTTACAAAAAACATTGCTAAAAGACTAAAAGAAGTTTAAAACTTCACGTATACTTATGTGTATATCCTGTTTTTTGTGTAAATTTGCATGATATTAAAGATTATGGAAGAGAAAGCAACAAGAAAAAACCCATTTTTCGAGCCCTTTGGAACCCCTCATGATACCATGCCCTTCGACCGCATCCGCATGGAGGACTATGAGGAGGCATTCATGGAGGGCATACGCCGCGACAAGGAATATCTGGAAAAACTGGTGACCAACAGCGAGCGACCCACATTCGACAACACCATACTCGGCGAGGAAGACCCTGACGGGTATTACGACCTGTTGGAGCGCGTGTCTACCGTGTTCTTCAACCTCCTCAGTGCCGAGACCAACGACGAGATGGACGAACTGGCACAGAAGATGCAACCCATCCTCACCCAGCATGCCAATGACATGCGACTGGACAGCCGACTCTTCGAGCGCATCCACAAGGTGCACCTGCATCACCGCAGGTTGACCGATGAGGAGAAGAAACTCCTGGACGACACCTACCTGGGCATGACACGCTCCGGCGCACTGCTGGACGAGGCGGGCAAGCAGCGGCTCCGCCAACTCTCGGAAGAGGCCAGCATGCTCACCCTGCAGTTCTCGCAGAACCTGCTGAAGGAGCGCAAGGCATGGGAGTTGCACCTGACCGACGAGGCCGACCTGGACGGTCTGCCCGACACCGCGCGCGAAGCCGCCCGCCACACCGCCGAGGAGCGTGGCAAAGAGGGTTGGGTGTTCACACTCGACTCGCCCAGCATGGGACCCTTCATGCAACACTCCACACGCAGGGAACTGCGCCACAAGATGTATATGGCATACAACACTCTGTGCATGGGTGAAGGCGAGACGTCAAATATGAAAATATGCAGCCGGCTAATCAACCTGCGCCGAGAACTGGCACAACTGCTGGGCTACCACACCTATGCCGACTATGTGCTGAAAGAGCGCATGGCCAGTAACTCGCGCCGCGTGTACAAACTGCTCAACGACCTGACCACTGCCTATCGCCCCACAGCCATCAAGGAACGCGAAGCACTGACACGCTATGTGCAGCGCAAAGAAGGCAAGGACTTCACCCTTATGCCCTGGGACATGAGTTTCTACAGTCACAAACTGCAACTGGAGCGCTACGAGATAGACAGCGAGATGCTCAGGCCCTACTTCGAACTCAGACGTGTGATAGAAGGCGTATTCGGACTCGCCACACGTCTCTATGGCATCACCTTTGTAGAGAACAAAGACATTCCGGTATACCACCCCGACGTGAAGGCATACGAGGTGATGGACCAGGACGGCAGTTACCTGGCAGTGCTGTATGCCGACTTCCACCCACGCGACGGCAAGCAGGGAGGAGCCTGGATGACCGAATACCAAGGGCAATGGATAGACCGCAAGGGCAAGAACGTGCGCCCCCATGTGAGCGTGGTGATGAACGTGACCAAACCCACAGCCGACAAGCCCGCACTGCTCACGCTGGGCGAAGTGGAGACCTTCCTGCATGAATTTGGCCATGCCCTGCACGGCATCTTCGCCAACACCCGTTTTGAGAGTCTCTCGGGTACCAACGTGTGGTGGGACTTCGTGGAACTGCCCTCGCAGTTTATGGAGAACTATGCCGTAGAGAAGGAGTTCCTGCGCACCTTCGCCTTTCATCACGAGACAGGCGAACCTCTGCCCGACGAATATATAGAGCGTATAGTGAAAAGCCGCAATTTCATGGCTGCCACGGCATGTCTGAGGCAGGTAAGTTTCGGCCTGCTCGACATGGCCTACTACACCATGAGCGAGCCCTTCGACGCCGACATACCCACCTTCGAACATGAGGCATGGAGCAAAGCCATCATAGGCAAGCAACTGAACGATGTATGTATGACGGTACAGTTCTCGCATATCATGGCAGGCGGCTATGCTGCCGGCTACTACAGTTACAAGTGGGCAGAGGTGCTCGATGCCGATGCCTTCAGCGTATTCAAGCGTAACGGTATCTTCGACCGCGCCACGGCACAGCGCTTCCGCGACTGCATACTCTCACGCGGCGGCACCGAACATCCCATGGACCTCTATCGCCGTTTCCGCGGTGGCGAACCGACCATCGACGCCCTGCTGCGCAGGACCGGACTTAGAGTGAGCAGAAAGAAAAAGAAGAAGATATGAGCGAGAACAAAGACAAGCAATTGCTACTGGACCACCGCTACCTGCGCATGGCCAGGATATGGGCAGAGAACAGTTACTGCAAGCGCAGGCAGGTGGGAGCACTGGTAGTGAAAGACAAGATGATAATAAGCGATGGATATAACGGCACGCCATCGGGCTTTGAGAATGTGTGCGAGGACGAGACCGGCAGCACCAAGCCATACGTACTGCACGCCGAAGCCAATGCCATAACCAAACTGGCACGTAGCCACAACAACAGCGAGGGCAGCACGCTCTACGTCACCGCATCACCATGCATAGAGTGCGCAAAACTGATCATACAGGCAGGCATCCGCCGTGTGGTGTACGGTGAGAAATACCGTCTGGACGATGGTTTGCGACTGCTTGAACGTGCCAACATAGAAGTAATATATCTCAACCCTGACGATAAATGAACCAAAAGACCTACAGACGATTCATGCCACTGCTCATGTCTATCTGCGTAGTCATGGGCATCATAATAGGCACGTTCTATGCCAACCACTTCTCTGGCAACAGGCTAAACATCATAAACAGCGGCAGCAACAGGTTGAACAACCTGCTGCGTATCATTGATGACCAGTATGTAGACACAGTCAACATAGACGAACTGGTAGAAAAGGCTATGCCCGAGATATTGGCAGAACTGGACCCCCACTCAGTGTATATCAGTGCCAAGGACGTACAGATGGCAACAGATGAACTGTCTGGCTCCTTCTCCGGCGTAGGCATAGAGTTTGTGATACGCCAAGACACCATACAGGTGCAAAACGTTATAGCCGACGGACCTGCTGAGCATGCCGGCATACTGGCAGGCGACAAGATAGTGAGTATAGACGGCAAGAGTTTCGTAGGCAAGCAGGTGACCAACGAGGAGGCCATGCGCCGACTGAAAGGCAAGCGAGGCACCAAGGTAGAGATAGGTGTGCGGCGCTTCGGACAGAAGGATGAGAAACGCTTCACCGTGACCCGCGACGATATCATCACCCACAGCGTGAGTGCCGTGTTCATGCTCGACAAGACCACCGGATACATCAAGATAAAGAGTTTCGGCGACACCACATACGATGAGATGCTGGTGGCCCTCACCCAACTTTCCCAGGAGGGAATGGAACAGGTGGTGATAGACCTGCGCGACAATGCCGGCGGATACATGATAAGCGCCATAAAGATGGTAGATGAATTTTTGCCAAGAGGCAGCAAGATACTGTACACCGAGGGTCGCAAGTCAAAGCGCGAAGACTTCGTCAGTTCCGGTCGCGGTGGTTATCAGAACCTGCCATTAGTAGTGCTCATCAATGAGAGCAGCGCCTCGGCAGCCGAGATCTTCGCCGGTGCCATACAAGACAATGACCGCGGCATGGTGATAGGTCGTCGCAGTTTCGGCAAGGGACTGGTACAGAAGCAGATAGACTTCCATGATGGCAGCATGATACGTCTCACTATAGCACGCTATTACACCCCCTCCGGACGCTGCATACAAAAGCCTTATACCTCGGGCAAAGACCGCACATACGAGGAAGACCTGATGCAGCGATACCAGCATGGCGAATTTTTCAGCGAAGACAGCATACACCAGAGCGGACCAGCCTATCATACCGCCATGGGACGCACCGTATATGGCGGTGGCGGCATCATGCCCGACATATTCGTGCCCGAGGACACCACAGGCATCACCTCGTACTACAAAGAGGCAGCCATGAGCGGACTGCTCATGCAGTTTGCCTTTGAGTATACAGATGCTAATCGTCAGAAACTCTCATCCATCAAGAGCATGTCCGCCCTGCTGTCACACCTGAAGGGTCAGAACCTGGTAGAGCAGTTTGCCGCCTATGCCGACAAGCACGGCTTGCAGCGTAGAAACCTCATGATAAACAAGTCGCACGCGCTCATCTCTCGGTTCCTCTACGGCCGTATCATATACAACATACTCGATGAGCAAGCACTGCACGAATATCTGAGCACTGACGACCCCGTGGTGAAACGTGCACAGGCGGTGCTGCATAGCGGCGACGCCACGCCCAAACTGGAAGATAAGAAGAAGACTAAATGATACGCACGTCGGCTATGACCATGGCACCCACTGCCTCGTTGAGCCGACGTGTCAACTGGCTGCGCATCATCTGCAGGTCGGCTTTCAGTGCCGGGTTGGTGATGCGCACTACTAATGTCTGGTTGTCTATGAACTTGGCAGCGGTGTAGCGTGCCACCACACGGCCCGTCACCTGTTCCCAAGCCTCTATCACCCTGTGTTGTTGCAGCGGAGTCTCCAGTCCCTGCCTTCGCATCAGTTGCTGCAACACGGTATC
>CAMHPC010000088.1 GCA_946186945.1 uncultured Prevotella sp. | reverse complement strand
GGGAGAACCGCAAGCGGTTCATTTCTGGGTTTTTCTTGGCATTGGCAGAAACTCTTAGCATGAAAAAGCAGGAGTCCCACAAATAGAGACTCCTGCCCATGCTTGTCGTTTTGCACAGTCCTATTCCTCATGGAGTTGCTCCCCAGCAGAGCTCCACTATGCTTCAGACTGCGGAGCAAAGATACTCAATACGGAAGACATGGACAAATAAAAACGGATTTTTCTTATCCTGCAATTTGGCCCATTGAAACAAAGTACTACTAAACTATCCTGCAAAATGACCTATACGCCTTATTTTTTTATGTTGCTTTGTCTGGCTCGGAGGCCCGACCTCCTACAACAAAGCCCACTGACAATCAAGATAGAGTATGCGGTGAGCAGCAAAGCAAACCTCAGGTGCGCATGGCAGGAATGCTGTACTAAATAAATGTCCCAACTGCTTAAAAATCAATCGCTTTTGCCCTTGCAGGGCGAGAGGTGGGAGGATGCCCCAAAACCCAGGGCGCTGCCCTGGGCTGACAGCTCGTTGCCCCTTCGGGGCGTAATTTGTTGACATACGACAAACCCAGGGCAACGCCCTGGGCTGAGTGCTCGTTGGTCCTCCAGCCCGTAAAAGCGGTTCAGACGACATTATTCGATGCACGGCAAGATGCCGTGCGCTCCTATTTAAAGTGGTTCAGACGACATTGTTAAAGCACGGCAAGATGCCGCATCAAGTTTTTTTTATACACGAAAAAAAATAAAAAGTCAAGAAGTTTTGTTGTTTTCGAAAGTTTTTGTAATTTCGCCAACGTAGATAAAACGATAATTATTATGGCAAATGTTTCATCCGTTCCTACAGAAGCCCAACTCATTGTCAGTGTGGAGGATGTGTCGCTGCTTAAAGACTTAAAAAAGGCTATCAGTATGATGCGAGGTGTCACGAAGATTACGGTGCCAAGCCGCAGACGCATGTCTTCGTATGAGCGCTCTTTGCGCGATCTTGATGAGGGTCGCGTATATAAGTATGATAGTCTGGATGATCTTATCAAGGAAATCGAAGGATGAATACCAAATACGAACTTCGTATTACTGGAGAGTTTAAGCAGAACCTTAAACTTTGCAAACGCCGTGGTTTACCAATGAACGAACTTTGGGGTGTGATTGGCAGACTGCTGAATGGAGAGACACTTGAGGAGAGATACAGAGTGCATCTGTTGACAGGTGACCGCCGTGGTCAGTGGGAGTGTCATATAAAACCCGATTGGTTGCTTATCTGGGAGCAGCATGACAAAGAATTGGTTCTCGTTATGCTCAACACAGGGTCCCACTCCGATTTGTTTGGCAAGAAGCAAAAGAAATAATAATTAGTATAGACAAACCTCAGGTGCGCATGGCATTCCTGCCGTGCGTAAAACAATGTCATAACCGCTTTCAAAAGCAGAAAGCCCGCTCATCGGGATTTGCAAATCCTGCCGAGCGTCACCGCTTCATAATCGTGTGATGGCTGCGCTGCACCCGCGTGCGGAAATCGTTTTCTTAAAAAATGCAAAAACTATATTTATTATTTTGTCCCTTAAATTTATTATGCTTACCTTTGCCGGCAGTAAGTGAACGTTATAATAATTTAGTATTCATGGCTTTACGCCATCTATGATACGAGATACACTCTTTACTCTGCATCCCGCAGACGGACTGTTGTGTGTTTTCGTAAATCGTGTGTGCTATTAACACGTTGATGATAAGACAAAAAATAAAACCATATAATTATGAGAAGTAAAAAACTTTTATTTTACCTGTTTAGCATCTTGATGCTGAGCATGAGTGTAACTCAGGCTTTTGCGGATGTTGTGTTGAAAGGTTCCTTTGATAATTGGGGGGATGGTATACCCATGACCCAAGTAGGAACGTTAGATCGATGGAGAGCCAAAATCCATGGTTCTACACTTAATGGTAAACAATTCAAAATAGTTGATAACAACAATTATCGAGCTAAAACTAATGGCTATCCCTTCAACCTGACAAGCTCACAACGTGAATATCAGACAACCTTCGGACTAAGCGATCAAGGTTCTAATATGACCATTAACTGCTTGACAGATGTTAATTATATCATTGACTTGCAAAAGGGCAGCACGGAGTATATTCTCACCATTTCAGAAGAGTCATTCCTACAAGTCAGGGGCCTTTCAACGGCAACTAATGCGTGGTCAAGTGATCAGGCTGGTCTAACCTATAACAGCACTACAGAACATTGGACGGGAACAATAAGCCTGTCTCAGTTGAATGCTAACAACAAATTCAAACTCTACGACGGCACCTGGCACGGCAACGATCAAGCATTCAATCTGAGATACAGAACTACTCAAACCTTTAGTTCAATAATTACAGATGGAGGAGACGATCATAGCATTTCTCTCATAACCCCAGGTCTTCCGAGCGATGCTACATATGATTTAGATATAGTTTGGGAATCTACAGGTTATAAGGTTACTATAACTCGTCAGAAGGGAATCCCTCTTGAAATCAGAGGATTTGGTAACTGGGGAGCAGATAACTGTAACATGACCTATGACAGTTCGACAGGCAAATGGACAGGATATATTTTAAACCAGAATTTGGGCGGCAAAGAATTGAAACTCTATGATGGAAGATTCTGGTCGGGACATGATAATAACAATAATGAAATACAAATCAATTCTGGATACATCGGTAACAATGTTAATGACAATCAGACTTTAGATATAAGAACGAATACTTCCGCCACAGCATTGTTTAATGGCGATGCCGGTAATCCTAAAATCAAAGTCCCCGCCAGTGACCCTTCTAATACCAGATATGATTTTGAAGTTTCTTTAGATGATAACGCAAATGGCTACAATGTCAAAGTTACCCGCAACAAGAGGGAGATAGACGTCTATATCGGTGGTTCTATATCCTCAGATGGTGGAAATACTGTGATAACAGGTTCAAATCAAACATGGAGCCAGCATGACAGTGATAACCTGAAAATGACCTACGATGCTACGGCAGGGGCATACTATATCGACTTCACCGCCCAGCAGTTTGCCAATTCTAACAGGTTGGCACAACTTAACACAGGCACAGGCATGGACTTCCGCTTCGTGGAGAAGATAACGGTCAATGACGGCACTCCAGAGTATAAGGAATGTTTTCCCAGTTCATCCCCACTTACCCTGACAGACACTTACCAAACCCTCACCACTGGCACCCCGGGCAACTCGTACATAGCAGTGACACCTGCCACCAATGCCATAAAGTATCGAGTGTGGTTCAAAGATGAGGCTGGAACACGCTCTGCAAAAGTGGATGTAGTGGTGCCAGAGATTTATATCAATGGTTCGATGAGTAATGATCCTGAAAATACAGAAGGAACAGGCCATGAAACATGGACTTCTGGAGCAGTAGAAAACCTTAAACTTACACCCAGAGGCAACGGAGAATACTATATAGATTTCAGTCCAACGGCATTCAGTCTTGCCAAACGAACTAACTATATAGGTCTGGATTTCCGTTTCTTCCAGCGTATTACAGAAAATGGTGTAAACAGTGATACTTATTTATATCCTGACAACAACGGACAGGGATATCATCTCACTGATACACCTTGTACTCTTATTTCTGGTAATACCTACGGAGACAACTATTTAGGAGTGGAGGAAGTGGATAGAGCCACCAACTACCGCATATACCTCAAGAGGACAGAAAGCGCAGGTGTTGTTTCATATCTGTCGTGGGCTGTGGTGAATGCTCCCTACGCTACCCTGACCGTGACAGGCGGCAGCACCATCAGCGGTGTGCCCACTACCGACGGCTATACATTCACCATACCCCAGACGAGCAACTACACACCGGGGCAGACTCTAACCTTCCAGGTGGAGGTGAATGACGGTATAAACAGTAGCCAGTACATTCCCACCACCACCATAGGCGAGAAAGACCATGCCTACACCTATATTGATCTGGCAGCATCAGCCTGCAATATCACCTACGGCGTGCCTGCCAATGCAGCCGATGAGATAATCGTGACACTCAACACAAACGACAACACCATTAGTCTGACACACGAGAACGTGGGTCATGCCGGCACCAACCAGCAGTATTATGTGGTGGGCTCTTGGTTCGACACCACCTTCGATAATGTTAACTATAATGAGCGCCGCTTCCAAATGAAGAAGAACAGTAATGGCACTTACTATTTCGACATACCTGCCAACATGAATCTGCGCTGTCAGATTATCTCTTCTACAGGCACTCTGTATTACCCGGCTAACAACAGCGATTATGAACTGCACGGCGGGTGGACATCTGTTTCTGACCAAGCGGTATATAGTGCAGCAAAACCATCTACAGACACATGGGGGGGGAACTGGTATTTCCACGGTAACAAAGACAAAATAACAATCCCCGATGGCATAGCAAAAATAGTGGTGACTGAAAATGATGTGACAACTACATATTTAGATGGATACTTCCACCTCACCTTCGACCCCGCCAACTCGAAGTGGTCGGTCACTTATTCTACCAAACGCGTGAGTTACCTCTCTGCCGCAGCCAACGACTGGAAGGTGGACTTCCTCTACGATGAGTCGCGCGACCACCGCCACTTCGGTTCCGCTTACATAGACACCGGCGGCTTCAAGATACTCAACGCCTGGAGCAACCACAACCAGAATCCTTCGCTCTATCCTAATACCAAACTCATTGAGAAGGGTAACAACGGACAGAACGGTCTGCTGGGCGGTGCCAACCTCGACCTGACACCTATGACAGGCACTTCACAGAACGGTCATATCATACCTATGAGTGCCAAGGGTCTCTATCTGGTGGAGGACGACCCCACACGCGGCAACCAGGTATACACAGGTGAGAATTCATGGGACAACCTGTTGCTGTTCAATTCCAGCGGCGGCACTGACCCCAATCCTGTGTTCCAAACCATCTCTCTGGTGGGACCTGCCTTCCCCGAGACTATGACGGGCACCGACTGGGACCCCACCAAGGCCATCGATATGCATTACGATGCCGAGGAGCAGTGCTTCAAAGCCAATGTCAGCACCACGCTGGCAGCAGGGCAAGTGTTCCGCTTCGTGGCAGACCATTCCATCACCACCAACTGGGGTGAGGAGAGCACCGCCGATGCCGACCAGGCACGAGTGCCATACGATGAGGCGGGTACAGGACATGCTGCCACCGCCGATGACCGCAACGTGGTGAAGATAACGAACGATGCTACTGCCACCAACCGCAACGGCTCGGGCAACTACGGCGATATCGTCTTCAACCGCCCGGCAGGCAACTGGGTGATACGCTTCTACCTGAGCACTCCCGATACTAAGGTCACCTCGTTCTACTACACTATCAGCGAGAGCGTGGAGCCCGATGTCACCCTCTCTCCGCAGTCGGGCATATATGAGAGTGCCACACTCACACCTACTACTGTGGAGAGCGAGACTCACTACAACATGACGGTGAATGTGCAGGTGGTGAACGCCACCAAATACAAGTACACCATCGGACAGGACGTGAGTCTGGACGATACAGGGGTGGAAGTGGTCGACTACAATTCCGCCAACCCCTTCGGCACCTTCCGCTACAATGGCGATGCTGAAAGCCCAAGGGTGTGGTTCACTCCCTATGATGGTACTGAGACCGAACTGACATCACCTGCCACACTCGTTGTCAACGGCTCACAGGCCACTGTATACGTCAACGTGGTGGCTGCTGACGGTAGTGGCAACTCAAACAGTGCCGAGCGCACATACGTCTATACCTTCGCACCCTCTGCTGCTCTCGAGGCTATCAGTAGCCAAGGTGGCTCGTTTATCAACAAGACCACGGTGAATATCGTGGGAGGTAAGGGCACTCTATATTATACCACAGGTGGCGATGCTATGAATGAAACAAATCGCAAGCATGTGCCTGCCAACCGTCAGGTGGTGGTGAGCAGACCCGGCACGATGACCGTGACCGACGGGTACACCACTGAGACGGCAGAATTCCAGTTCACCTACTCCACATCGGAAAACTACACCAACTTCTGGCACAACACGCCGGGCGAGGTGGTGTATGCCGGCGGCGGTAAGGATGCCACGTCTGTCTTCATAGAGGTGGAGGACAATATGCCAATGCGTATCTATGCATGGAACTACTCCAAAGACCAGATGCTCATCGAACAGCAGGAAAAGAAACAAACAGGATATTCCGAGACCGCTGAAGGCTTCAATGAGCGTGACCCGCAGGTGAAACTCACCTCTTACTATCCCGGCACCGTGCTTGATGAAAGTCGACTGCTCACCATTGGTGGAAAGAAGTTCTTCTACCTGGTAGTGCCCAAGGAGAAACTGAAATACACCGATAAAAACGGTAAAGTGGCGTATGGCGAGATGGCTGTCATCCTCAGTCGTTCTACCCGCGCTTCTACTACCCTGGATGCCGACTATTACAAGACTCCCAATACCATCGTGGATGCCAACTCTACCTTCGAGTACTTCTCATCACCCAATACGATGTCAGGAAGCGATGTCACTTCATACAACTCTTATCTCGCTATGCCTGTCAACGACGACCTGACGAAGATATATGGCGACAATGTGGTGTTTATAGAAGTGCCCTCTACATGGACTTCGGCATACTGCTATGCATGGAACAGCACCGGCAACAATGGTTGGCCGGGCGTTAGGATGTCGCACGTCAAGACACTTCCCAGCGGCAACCAGGTATTCGCTTGTCAACTGACCACCAAATTCGCTACGAGCGATACCAAACTCATATTCACTGAGAGTGGACAGGGTAAAGGCGATCCAAAGCGCTGGGACAATGAAGAAGAAAAAATGGTATTCACATCGCGCGGCTACTATACCGCTGCTGGTCCCGCATCAAGAACTATCGATACTGACCCAGGCGTGAGCCAGACTATCTCAGACTGGATAAGTCATGATTATTCCGAAATGGAAGACTACACCGTATTCCCCAACGGTGAGGAATACCACGACATGCGCCCTGACGACAAGACCTATATGCTCGACCCGACATGGGGTGGAGTGATATCCAAACCTACTGATATCCTCGATGAGGAGTGGTCTATCACTCACTGGAGTGGTTATCCTGTGACAAGTGAAACGACAGAGGGCGGTTTCCGCAAACGCATCACTAATACGATGAACCTTACTCAGACAGTTCTGCACCTCGACAAGGATAAGGAATACACCGTTCAGGCTCTGGTGCGCTCCACAGGAGAAAGCGGTACCAAGGTGCGACTCACCCTCAATGGTGCCTCAGAGGAGTACGATGAGGAAGTGGCACGCAATGCTGGCGGCGGTGGTAATGTAGGCTCCGGTGTAGAGGGCTCGTTTGTAACCAAGACCGGTCGTGTGGAATATCTCACTCCTACTGAATTTACCAAGATGAACAAACAGAATGGCATAGGCTGGTTTAAACTCCAAGCCAAGGCATACCCCGATGCCGCCACAGGCAACCTGCAGATAACAATCTCATCGCCCAACGGTGATTGGTTCGACCTCGCCGACGTAGTGCTGCTCGAGGATGCGGACCGTCCCGACGGTACCACCTACCGCACTACTGCTACGAAGATAAATGAGACAGTGACTTACGGCACAGGCACACTCGAAATGGATACTTACGCCGACTACCGCGACTGGGCGTCTACCGCCTCTTCGCAGAAGAACAACGCGTTCAGTTTCTTCGACCGCGGCGAGAACCGCAATGCCGTGGTGTTTGCCAACGAACACACGGTGTTGTGCCTTGACGGCCATAAACATCCGTACAATGTGGTGAAGACTACCTCTGACAGCGATGAGAATGGTGTGTGTCCCGTGCTCTACCTCACCGATATGGGCGTGGGCGACGTGCTGCAGTCTACCGCCTCGGCAGAGTACAAGGGCAGTGGCTATACCTTTAAGTCCGTGATACCATTCACCGCTACCAATGTGGTGTACGACCGCTCGTACGCCCTCACAAAGAGCACTATCATACTGCCCTTCTCGCTCACCCAGGCACAGATAAAGGCGGCATACGGCAGTAACGTGAAGGTATATAAATTCAAAGAGTACCATGCTGAAACGAAGGACGTGGTATTCAGTAAGTTGAGAGATGAAGTGGGCAATGAAGAAGTCCTTGTCGCCAATCAGCCGTACATCCTCTTCAATGCCTCTGGCACGCTCGACAGTCGCTCTGCTACTCAGGCTGCTGCCAAGCCGTCCACGATGAGCATCCCTGAAGTTAATGCTCTCGACAATCTCTATCCCGCGACTGAAGAAACATCTGTAGATGGTGCCTTCACCGGCCGTTTCGACTACGCTCGCATGAGCACGTACAACGAGGGTAAGACAAAGACAGAGGCTTACTACGGCTACAACAACAACCAGTTCCTGATAGTGAACTCGGCTGGTGCCAACATGAAGCCCTTCCGTGCCTACTTCACGGTGCCTTACTCTGGTGAGAGTACTCTCGCCCCTGCATTGTCTATATCGTTCCTCGACGAGCCTCAGGTGACGGGTATCACCGATGTGGAGGACCACTCTCAGAAGGATGGTTACATCTATAGTGTTAACGGCATGCTGATACGTCGTGACTCTCGCACCGACTCGCTGCCCAAAGGTATCTATATTCTTAACGGACGTAAATTTGTAGTGAAATGAGCAGACAGAAAAATCCATACGTGACACCGGTTGACGAGATGATAAATAAGAACGACTGGCGGGAAGAGGCTGGTGAATTTATCCATCCCTCACGAAAAACAGCCAATGGTCTGACCGATTTTGATGCCAACAGCGGTTTGTTCGACGAGGATGTCACTCCCGTAGCCACCTCGCTTTGGGATTGATGCTCAGCATCCATCCCTCCGATATATGCCTTTCAGCCCCGCCGAGCCCCCGCTCCGCGGGGCTGAATGGCTCTTCGAATTAGGAGTGCACGCATCTTGAGTGCATGAAAAATAATGTAAAAACTGCTTTCAATTAGGAGCGCACGCATCTTGCGTGCATGAAATAATGTAAAAACGGCTTTCAATTAGGAGCGCACGCATCTTGCGTGCATGAAACAATGTAAAAACTGCTTTCAATTAGGAGCGCACGCATCTTGCGTGCATAAAAACTAATGTCCCAACCGCTTTCTTAAATAAGTTCAGACGACATTATTTTAGCGCAGCAAGATGCCGCGCACTCCTACAATTACTTCGTGGCTGACGGCCTCAAAATTATAAAAAATGATTCAAAAATTATCAAAAACAGGCTAACCGCTGTCAATCGATTGTGAGTAGGATGCCGATGGCGTCATGGTCACATCACTGCCGTCCCTGCGGGACTGTATATAGCAGTTGGCACATATTTGTCATGCACAGCGAGGACAAAGAAACACATTAATGAAATAATTCTTTCGCGAGGGCGACAAAAATAATAATTTTCTTCGTACATTTGCAGCCGACATGCCGATAATGCATCGGCAGCCGACAAATGACATACGTATGCAAAGAAAAACCCTGGCACTGCTGCTGTTTCTGGCAGTAGCAGCGATAGCCATATACCTCATCGGACACCAGCGCGACCGCCATTCCACCGACGGCCATTTCCTGCCGCCCGACACGGCACAGTTGACCACTGCCACACCCGTGGTCAATATCTACGTGGAGAACTCAGGCAGTATGGACGGTTACCTCACCACCAACTCGGAGTTTAAAAACGCACTCGGTCACCTCATAGCCAAAGCCAACGGCTACTATGACAACACACGGCTCGACTTCATCAACACCGCCGTGCACCACACACCCATGTGTGACGACCTGGATAACTTCGTGCTGCACCTCAATCCCGCCACGATGAAGGTGGGGCAGACCTCGCGCACCGACCTCAATCAGATCTTCCGACTCATACTCGACCGCACCGTGGGCGACACCGTCAGCGTGCTCGTGAGCGACTGTATCTACGATGTGGACAACGTGAACACCCTGCTCTCTGCCGCCGCCTCGTCCACCACCGGCGCCTTCATGAAAGCCATCAAACGGGCGCAGGAGAAAGGACACGACTTCGGAGTCATCATCATGCAACTGCAGTCCACCTTCTACGGCAACCACTACGAAGGCAATACCGCCATGCCCTACTTTGGCAAGCGACCCTACTACATGATAGTGATGGGACAGCAGGAGCAACTCTCACACTTCAATGCCCACATGGAACTGGAGAATACCGCCACCGGACTGCCAGGACTGCAACACAAGTTCATGCTCTCCTCGCAACCCACATGGGACCTCGACCCCATGACGGCACGCACCTTCACCTCCACCTTCACCAACGCACGGCGCATACAGCCCGAACATAACGGGCTCGACATACACAACCTCACCACCAACCAAGACCAGCCCACACTGTCCTTCGCCGTGGCACTGGGCGTGGAGCACCTCTTCACCGACCGTGCCTACCTGCTCGACTCCGCCAACTACGAGGTGCTGCCCAAGCAGTACCACCTCCAGGCTGTTGTCGACAACGCCAAGTTTACCGAGTGCGACTACTTCCGCCGTCCCCTCTGCCTGCAACTCGTCACCGATGCCAATGCCCAGTATGCGCCCGAGGTCACCATACTGCTCAAGAACAACATACCGGCATGGGTGAAGCAGTGCAGTTATAGCGACCACCTGAAATGGTACCCACAGCCACACCAGTCGTTCGCGCTCTACGAGATGGTGGAAGGTATATACGGCGCCTTCCACAATGTGAAAGCAGGCAACGACGAGGATATCTTCCGACTGAAGATACGCGTGGCACATTACGACTGACTATAATCCCCAAAAAAGACTATGGAATTTACTACCGATATACTCGAACTCTTCGGCGCCGCTTACATGGGCGACTTCTCCAAGTACATGTACCAGGCAGATGCCTATACCTCAGTGTTCTATGTCACACTGCTGCTGCCCATGGCAGTGGCGTTCGTCTACTACATCCTGCTCGACCACATCCTGCTCGCCCGTCGCGGCAAGTGGATGCTCATAGGCGGCATAACAGCCGTCGTCGGCACCGTCATCTCCACACTCATAGCACATACCAAGGTGTCGGGCTATGTCTTCATGCAGAATATCTACAATGCCGATATCTCAGCATCCGACTATCTCTCCTTCGCCTTCATCGTCCTGCTGTGGACCTGCGTGTTCTTCGTACTCTCCTCGCTGCTGCTCAAATCCTTCAGCAGCAGGTGTCGCAACATACCATTCTAATCCCCCTCTCCATGAGTAAACTATATATCTACGGCATAGGCGGCACCGGCGCCCGCGTGCTTCGCTCGCTCACCATGCTCCTCGCCAGCGGCGTGCATCTGGGCAGCGACATAGATACCGTGGTGCCCGTCATCATCGACCCCGACACCAGCAACGGCGACCTCACACGCACCATCTCGCTGATGCAACTCTACAAGAAAGTGCGCCAGCACCTCTCCTTCGACAACCGTCCAGAGAAGAAGGGCTATTTCAAGGTCGACATCGACGATATGAA
>CAMHPC010000087.1 GCA_946186945.1 uncultured Prevotella sp. | reverse complement strand
CGCCGCTGCCTAACAACTCAAACGGCATGATGTTTCCACTGCTGCTCGTTGACGGGTTCATCGTCCATTCGCCATGGAAGGTGACACGGTGAGGATACATGTCCACCGTGCCCATGGCTTTAAGGAACTTGTCGCCGGATATATAGAACGTACCGTTGTTATAGGCATCGATGGTTTCTGTGATGTAATAGCCTTTTGTAGCCCAGTCGGTCATGCCCGAACCTGTCTGATACGGTACACCGCCCTCTGCTGCGCTGGTGGTATGTGTGGCATATACTGTTATGCCATTGGTAGCATCTGCCATGTTGAAGTTGACAGTTGTGGCGCTTGTATCTTTCTTCTTGTAGAAGAACGGGGTATGTGCCGGCACTGAGGATGTTTCTGCGAAATACATCGCATCGGTCAGTTCGTGGTGGAGGGTATATGCCTGCACTTCGTCGTTTGATTCAAAAGCGTAAGGCAGTATCGTGGTACCGTATTTCGTGGTGGCTTTCATGCCTCGTGAGTATTTTGCTTCGTATGCCTGGAAATTGCGAGGGAATTCTATATCTACCTTGTCTTCCGAGTAATACTCCGGGCACCACAGGTCGGTTTCATCGCCATTCTTCGAATATACTACATTGCGGACATTCGTCACGTTTTGACTGCCGTGAGGGAGGTAGATTACGGTAGTTTGGGGAACGTTATTAAACATGGCACTTGATCTGTTTACTTCGGTTATCGCATCGGTATCGTCACTGTCGAAGAAATCGATATAGCGGAGTTTGGAGCAGAATCTAAACATATTTGGTTTGTAGGATGAACTTGCTATACTAAAATCTGGTCCAAAGGTTACACTTGTCAAGTTACCACAAAATGCAATCATTTCTCGCATATCATCAACGTTTGCCGTATTAAAACTGCTGAGGTCGAGAGTGGTGAGTCCGGGGCAAGTAGAAAACATCTCAGACATATTTGTCACATTTTGCGTATTGAAATTGCTAAGGTCAAGAGTGGTAAGTTTTTCACAACCACTAAACATGCTTTGCATATCTGTCACTTTTGCTGTATTGAAATTACAGAGATTAAGACTGGTCAGGCTGCTGCAACCATTAAACATTCTAAACATATATGTCACGTTTTCAGTATTGAAATTGCTGACGTCGAGACTGGTAAGACTGCTGCAACGATAAAACATACCACCCATACCTATGACTTTGGCTGTATTGAAATTACTGAGGTCAAGACTGGTAAGACTGCTGCATAAGCCAAACATATCGGTCATACTTGTCACATTCTGCGTATTGAAACTGCTGACATCAAGAGTGGTAAGACTGCCACAACGATAAAACATTCTGTACATATTTCTCACCTTTCCTGTATTGAAATTACTAATGTCAAGAGTCGTAAGTCTGCCGCAACCTTCAAACATGTCGGCCATATTTGTCACATTCTGCGTATTGAAATTGCTAAGGTCAAGAGTGGTAAGTTTTTCACATTCACGAAACATTTGGTACATAGTCGTGACTTTTGACGTATTGAAACTGCTGACATCAAGACTGGTAAGACTGCTGCAACCATAAAACATATTCTCCATATCTTCCACTTTCTCAGTATTGAAACTGCTTAGGTCAAGACTGGTAAGACTGCTGCAACCTTCAAACATGAATCTTATTCTTGTTACTTTTGCAGTATTGAAATGAGTAAGGTCAAGACTGGCCAATTTGCTGCAATCTCTAAACATGCTACCCATGTATGCCACGTTTTCAGTATTCAGATACTCAATACCTTCAATCTCAGTCAAATTAGAACAATTACTAAACCAATCTTGACATGATGTGGGGCGAGCAGAGGCAAATGAAGGTTCGAAAACCACTTTTGTAACGAGTTTTTTAATTCCATTAGGCCAAGGATACATTGACCAATCTGGACTACCCATTCCCGTATTATCCGTATTATAATAATCGGTATTCAGAGTTCCTGTCGGTGTGCCATATTTGAAGGTCAGGGTGCCGGTGGAACTATCGAAAACGGTGTAACCTTGATCGGCGTATGCAGGCGAGAGGGAGAGCAGAGCAAGCAGAAGGACAAGAAGGTTTTTCTTCCTGTCAGTGAACATGTAGTTAATTAGTTTCATCATTGTTGGTCGTTTATGCCCCACCGACTCAAATAGAGCAAGTTAATATGCAACGGTATAGCCATAAAAGAAAAGCGGAGCCACCATTTGCCTATACTGCCGTGTGGGGCTTGGACTCCCGGATATTACAGAATAGGAACAGTTCTCCGCTTGGCAGTATTTCGCAAATGATACGAATACACACCAAGAGAGCGTTTCCCACGTTTCTGAAAATATCTTTGGCAGTTGCCAACAAGTGAAGTGTCCAAGTTCACACGTTCAGAAAAGCGAAAATGCGCTATCTAATATGTCTGTCACAGCCCTTTATGGACTGAATGACGGTGCAAAGGTACAGAGAAAAACAGAAATATGCTACTTATCCTCAAACATTTTTTGCGTCTCTGAGAAAATTTTGTATGATTACAATTAACTTAGGTGAAAGAAGCAAAGAATGTAAAGGTGATTAGTTCGCCAAACAAAAAGTGAATATTTATAAAGATAGTCGCCATCACAAATGTGACAACGTCTTTTAGGGATATTCACTCGCCATAATTTATAAATTATTGGCAAAGATAACAAAATCACTGTTGTATCATGCCATTCTCTATTCCACCACCCAGCGGTCTATGGTTCGCGTCTCTTTCGAGAAATTCACACCGATGAGGTAAGTTTTTTTCTCATCGAGGGTGAAGTGAAGGGGATAGTCCTTCTGCTTTATCTGAGTCAAGGCCTCCTCAGCGGTGCCCTCGAGTTTGAATTCCATCACGTAGCGGTACTGGGGTGTTTCTATCAGCAGGTCGATACGTCCATCGCTGTTGTGATACTCGGCATGCGAATAGAAGCCCATCATCTTGAACACCACCCACATCATGTTCTGGAAATGGTTCTCCCTGTCGCCCTTCACACTGTCATACGGGGCACTGGCAAAGAGGGACTTCAGGCGGGTGAGAAACTGCTCGGCATTGCCTGTCTCCACGTCATTGGAGAATTGCTCCACATCGAAGACTGACTTCCTGTCGCGGTTATCCAAATAATAGGGTGCCAAGTATTTCACAAAGCCCTCTTCCACCTCCTCGTTGGGGAAGCCGAGGATGTATTTCTTGAACCGTTCATTGTAACCCTTGATGGTGAGGTAGCCACTCTGATAAATGACGGGTATAGGATTGGTAGATTCCGAGTCTATGCTGTTCAGCACATCAGCTGTCACCTCCGAGTTTGCCATGTCCTCCAAGTCATACTGGTGGCGGCGGAGCAGGGTGACAAGGTATGTGGGGGTGCCCGTTTCAAACCAATAGCTGCCGAATTTGTTTTTCTTGAATGTGCTGAGCACGCTGAAGGGATTGTAAACGCCCGGGGCATCTTCCTCGAAATGGTAGCCATCGTACATCTGGCGCAGGTGGGCGATGCACTCCTCACGGGTGAGGCGGTTGCGCTCAGCAAGCGCGTCTATACTTTCGGAAAACACGCTGAGCAGTTCCTCTTCAGTGATACCACAGATGTCATAGAATTCATAATCGAGCGATATGTCAATCAAGTTGTTCAGGTCGCTGAACACGCTCACTTTACCGAATTTTGTCACACCCGTGAGCAGAGCGAACTTTATGTATTCATCGCATGATTTCAGCACTCCATAGAAAGCCTTCAGCGTGGCACGGTATGCAGACTGCATTTCTGGCTTGCCAATGGCTTGCAGCAGCGGTTTGTCGTATTCATCTACAAGTATCACCACCTGTCTGCCAGTCTTCTGGTATGCCAGTTCCACTACATGCAAGAAGCGTTCTTCTATGTCGCGGTCGGCGTATGGACTGTCATACTGCTGTTCCCATTTTTCGAGATGGCGGTTCAGTATCTTGTCCAAATCCTCGCTGGTCGCATACTTCTTCACATTCAGGTCTAAATGCAGAACGGGGTATTGCTGCCAGTCCCAGTCTGCCGAACCGGCATACAGCCCTTCGAAGAGCTCCCTCTTGCCGGAAAAGAAGGCTTCGAGGGTGCTGACCATGAGGGATTTGCCAAACCTGCGCGGGCGACTGAGGAAGTAATAAGATCCCTCCGACACCATCTTGTACATCGACGCAGTCTTGTCGACGTATGCGTAGCCTCCACGGCGTATCTTCTCAAAATTCTGTATTCCTATGGGATATTTCATGATTATGCTCGTTTCTCGTTACAAAAATATGAAATGTTTTTCAAACAGCAAAACATAACCCACGCTTTCTGCAATTAATTCAGTAGCGCACGGCTTTCTTTCCGTGCAACATATATAACAGCATGAAAATGTCCGTCACAGCAGTGTAACCTAGGAGCGCACTGCATTCCTGCGGTGCGTAAAACAATGTCACAACCGCTTTACGCTTTCCAGCCCCGGAGGGGCGTCAAGAATACAGGCAGGGATGCAGCGAAGCGAAATCCCTGGGATGCTTGTTGACGCAAAAGAAAAAACGTCCACTGGAGTTTCGTTTTTTACTCCAGTGGACGAAAAAGTTATGTTAGTGTTTCATCGGTTTGTCATACAGCGGGGCGGTATAGCACCACTTCCCCAGAGCGCATGGATGCCTTCACATCAATGAGCCGCTGGTTCTTGCTTCCCCTGAACAGCAGATCCTCATCCTTGAGTTTCTGTACGAAGGGACCATCCACGAGCACATCGATTTGTTCGAGCAGGGCGCGCTGTTTCTCCTTCTTCATCAGAGTCTCGTAGGTGAAGCCCGTGAAGCACCATATATTCTTGTCGGTGCGCTGACGTATGGCCTTAGCCAGTTCGGTGAAGCCCTCTGCCTGATACATAGGGTCTCCTCCGCTGAAGGTGACGTTAGCAAAGGGGTCTGCCTCTATCACCTCCATTATCTCGTCGGTAGACATTTTGTGTCCAGTATTGATATCCCACGACTGCGGGTTATGGCACCCAGGGCATGCGTTTGGGCAACCGGCGCAGTAGATGGACGTGCGGAAGCCTGGTCCGTCGACCATTGTATCCTCAACGATACGTATTACCGATATCATTAGTCGTTCTCCTTCTTTATATGTGTGACACGGTCGTTGAGTTCAGAGAGTTTGGCATGGTTCCACCTGTCTGTGGTGCCCACCAGGTAACCCGTGATGCGCTGCAGACGGTCGATGTGCGTGCTGCCGCACTTAGGACATACGTGCATGTCGGGAGCAGCATTCTCATATCCACAGTCCATGCAGCGGTTGCGGTTGTGGTTCACGCTGCCATATCCCATGTCATATTTATCCATCATGTCCACCACATTCATTATCACCTGCGGGTTGTGCGTGGCATCGCCATCGAGTTCCACGTAGAAGATATGTCCACCCCTGGTGAGGTTGTGGTATGGAGCCTCTACCTCAGCCTTATGTCGTGCACTGCACTGGTAGTACACGGGCACGTGGTTGGAGTTGGTGTAATAGTCGCGGTCGGTGATACCCTCTATGCTTCCGAAGTCGGCACGGTCGCGTTTGGTGAACTTGCCCGATAGGCCTTCAGCGGGAGTGGCGAGCACGCTGTAGTTGTGGTGATAGCGTTCGGAGAACTCATTGATCCTGTCGCGCATATATGTTATGATCTTCAGTCCCAGTTGCTGTGCCTTCTCCGACTCGCCGTGATGTGCCCCCACGAGAGCCTTTAGGCATTCCGCCAGACCTATGAAGCCTATGCCGAGAGTGCCCTGGTTGATGACCGACTCCACGGTGTCAGTGGGTTTCAGTTTGTCGGCACCTATCCACAGTGCGCGCATGAGCAGTGGGAACTGCTTTACGAAAGCCGTCTTTTGGAACTGGTAGCGCTCATCGAGTTGTTTTGCCGTCACCTCGAGCACATTGTCCAGGCTGGCGAAGAAGCGGTCGATGCGTTGTTTCTCATCGGCTATATCCTTGCATTCCAGAGCCAGACGTACGATATTGATAGTGCTGAAGGACAGGTTTCCACGTCCGATGGACGTTTTGGGTCCGAACCTATTCTCGAAGACCCTGGTGCGGCATCCCATGGTAGCCACCTCGTGAATGTATCTTTTTGGGTCGTCAGCCTTCCACTCGTCGCACTGGTTGTAAGAAGCGTCGAGGTTGAGGAAGTTGGGGAAGAAGCGTCGTGCTGTAACCTTGCATGCCAGTTGATAGAGATCGTAATTGCGGTCCTCGGGCAGGTAGTTGACACCTCTTTTCTTCTTCCATATCTGTATGGGGAAGATAGCCGTTTCGCCATTGCCCACGCCCCGGTATGTGCTGAGCAGCAGTTCACGCATCACGCATCTGCCCTCTGCCGAGGTGTCGGTGCCATAGTTGATAGACGAGAACACCACCTGGTTGCCGCCACGCGAGTGAATGGTATTCATATTGTGTATGAAAGCCTCCATGGCCTGGTGCACACGTGTCACAGTCTTGTTGATGGCATGTTGCAGCACGCGGTCTTCACCCTCGAGTCCATTGAGTTCCTTCTTCTCATAGTCGTCGAGCGGTTTGTTGTAGAGATGACTATAGTCAGCCCCGTAGAGGTCTTCGAGAGCCTTCACCTCCTCTATGAAACTGAGTCGTACGAAGGGAGCGAGATAGAAGTCGAAGGCAGGTATGGCCTGTCCGCCGTGCATCTCGTTCTGTGCCGTCTCCATAGAGATACATGCCAGCACACTTGCTGTCTCTATTCTCTTGGCAGCCCTGCTCTCGCCGTGTCCGGCAGAGAAGCCGTTGTAGAGGATATTGTCGAGTGGGTGTTGTATGCAAGTAAGCGACTTGGTGGGATAGTAGTCCTTGTCGTGTATATGCAGATAGTTATGTTCTACAGCATAGCGTACATCCTCACTGAGGAGGTAGTCGTCGACGAAGGGTTTTGTAGTCTCTGAGGCAAACTTCATCATCATGCCTGCTGGGGTATCGGCATTCATGTTTGCGTTCTCTCGAGTGATATCGTTGGATTTCACATTTACGATATCGAGGAATATGTCACGTGTCTTTGCTTTTCTGGCGATACTTCTCTGGTTGCGGTATGCGATGTATTTCTGTGCCACATCCTTACGGCTACTCTTCATCAGTTCCACCTCAACGGCATCTTGAATACTCTCCACAGTCATCTGCGGGTCGCCCTTGAGTGCTATACGGTCAGTTATCTGAAGAATGAGTTTGGGGTCTTCGCCCTTGTCAGTATGGAGCATGGCTTTGCGTATGGCTGCTTGGATTTTTTCCTCGTTGAAGCCGACAATACGCCCATCCCGCTTAACAACAGTCTGTATCATTGTAGGTTATGTTTGATTTGAAATATAGATTTGTAATTCCGAATGCAAAGATACTATTTATTATCAACCAAAATTATTTTTGGAAAACTTTTTTCGTGTTAAAAAATGTTAATCGGCTGGCTATCAAATAGTTAAAAAACAAAATGGAAAACTTTGAAAAAATTTGTTACAAATTACTTTTCCATTCTGTCCAACTTTCATCATGCAAAGATAATGAAAAAATATACATTTGTAAACTATTGACGGTTGCAGATTATCCTTTTTTGTACAGTCTGAGGCTATTTAAGACCACGCTAATCGACGAACAAGCCATGAGTGCACTCGCCCACATAGGCGATAGTTGGAAGGGCACACCGAAGAGAAAAAGGGCGCCTGCCGCCACAGGTATACACACCACATTGTATATAAATGCCCAGAAGAGGTTTTGTTTTATCATGCCCACCGTATTTTTAGATAGCATGATAGCCTCGGGTATCTTTCTCAAGTCCTGTGAGAGCAGTGTGACCTGCGCCACATCCATAGCCACGTCGGTGCCTTGTCCCATGGCAATGCTGACGTCAGCCACGGCGAGAGCCTGCGTATCGTTTATACCGTCGCCAGCCATAGCCACACGATGGTCCTCACCCTGTAGCCTACGCACCAGATTTTCCTTATCCTGTGGCATCACCCCATAGTAGTAGTGACGTATTCCAGCCCTTTCAGCCCAGTACGCCACAGCCTCCTGTTTGTCTCCGCTTGTGAGGTGTACATCCACACCGAGGAGGCGCAACCGTGTCAACGCCTCACCGGCATGCGGTTTCATATGTTCACGCTCATCGAGTGGTATATCATCCGCCATGTCGGCATCGAGGTTTTGAGTCATTCTCTTCAGTTGCTCATTAGGCACGGTGAGTGTACCCGTTTTGTCCATTACCAGTGTGTCCACCTTGCACAGCAGTTCCAAAGCCGTGGCATCCTTTATCAGAATCTGGTTTTCTGCCGCCTTACCCATGCCCACCATGATTGCCGTGGGAGTGGCAAGTCCGAGGGCGCACGGACATGCCACCACCAGCACCGACACTGCCGAGAGCAGTGCCTGAGAGAGAGCGGCGGTGCCCCCGACGAGCATCCACACCATGAAAGTGATGATAGCCGCGACAATGACGGCAGGAACGAAGAAGAGAGCCACGCGGTCTACCACCCTCTGCACGGGAGCCTTAGAGCCCTGAGCCTGTTGCACCTGCCTTATAATCTGCGCCAACACAGTCTTCTCGCCCACATCTACAGCCCTCATCACGAGTTGTCCACGCACCACCACGGTTCCTGCAAACACCCGTTGACCGTTATCCTTCGCCACCGGTACCGGTTCACCGCTAACCATCGACTCATCCACCAGCGCTGACTCCTTGCAGTCGTCGACAAGTTGTGACAGACCGTCTACGGGAATCTTCTCACCCGCGCGCACCACCAGCCGGTCGCCCTTTTGCAGTGTAGCCACCGGCACCTCCGTCAGCGAGCCGTCGCGTGCCAGCAGTCGGGCAGTCTTGGGGGCCATGCCCATGAGTCGGCGTATGGCAAAGGCAGTAGAATGTTTCGCCTTCTCCTCCAAGCAGCGTCCGGTGAGCACGAAGGCGATAATCATGACCGAGGCATCAAACCAGGTGTGCCATTCTATACCCTGTGCCGTCCACACCTCCCTGCCGAAGAAGGTATTGAAAGTGCTGAAGAGGAAAGAGACGGCAGTAGAGAGAGCCACGAGCGTATCCATGCCCACCCCGCCGTGAAAGAGTTGTCTTGCCGCATTGACATAGAAATCGCGTCCGCAGTACACCATGCATGTGGCAGCCAGGATAAGTTGACACTGGTTGGATGCCTCTGCGGTACCTATGTTCACCCAGCCCATAGACAGTGACATGACAGCGAAAGCCAACAGCCATGCACACACCATGCGCCGCATCAGCAGCCGTTGTCTCTGTCGCTCTATCATCTCGAAGTCCCTACCCTCCTCTATCACCAGGTCATAGCCGGCGGCAGAGAGATGTTCTTTCATGTCTGAGAGCGAGACGACAGACTCATCGTAAACGATGGTAGCCATACGTTGTGTGAGACTGACCGATGCACTCTCCACGCCGGTCATTGACGCGAGCGAGCGTTCCACGTGAGCGCTGCATGCAGCACACATCATACCTACTACAGGGACAGAGCGTTTCATAGTTTTCTGATTACTCCATATATCACAGGCACTGTGAGCAAGAAAGCCGCCACATCGCATAGCGGTTGGCAGATGATGACCCCAAAAAGTCCGTAGAACTGAGGAAGGATAAGTATAAGAGGGATAAAGAACAGTCCCCTGCGTGCCCCAGCCAGGAGGTTTGCCCGCCATGGTTTACGTATAGTCTGAAGGAGCATATTGCTGGTCATGGTGAGCGAGCCAAGCGGGTAAGCCAACACCTGCCACTGGAGAGCCTCGGTGCCCACCGCGATGACTGTTGGGTCATCGCGAAAGACCGCTACCACCTGTGGAGCAAACACATACAGTGCCACGGCGCATAAGATGAGGAATGCTGTGCCCAGTGCCACGGTGAAGAAGAAGGCACGGCGCACCCTGTGGAAGAGACCAGCCCCGTATGAGAAGCCGCATAGTGGCTGGAAGCCCTGGCCCAGTCCGATGATGATGGAGAAGATGACAAAGGTGATACGTGTGACTATAGACATGGCAGCGATGGCATGGTCGCCATACACACCGGCAGCCACATTGAGCATGACCGTTGCCACGCAGCCCAGTATCTGGCGTGTGAGCGAGGGAGTACCACCAGCCATTATCTCCTTCACATACTGCCATGAGTGTGAGAAGAGCCTGGGGTTCAGTCGGATATTGTCACCCTTTCTGTTCATCACTATCAGCAGTATGAACGATGCCGTCTGCGACACTACTGTGGCCCATGCAGCCCCGGCGATACCCCAGTGGAAGGTGAAGATGAAGAGAGGGTCGAGAGCCACGTTGAGCACAGCCCCCATGACGATACCCATCATGGCAAACGACGCATTGCCCTGGAAGCGCATCTGGTTGTTGAGCACGATGGAGCCCGTCATCACCGGAGCACCGAGCAGCACGATACTCATATAGAGCGTGGCATGCGGCATGATAGTATCGGTACTGCCGAGCATACGAGCCAGAGGTGTGAGTGTGCACTCGCCCGTCACAGTGATTACGGCTCCTACCACCAGCGCATACACAAATGCTGTGGCAGCCATGACAGCCGCCTGCCGGTGGTTGCGTGCTCCAAGTTGTCGGGCTATATAGTTGCCCGACCCATGTCCGAAGAAGAAGCCCACGGCATGGATGGCGCTCATAACGGCAAACACTACGCCTACGGCAGCCGTGGACTGCGTATCTATCTGTCCGACGAAGAATGTGTCGATGATATTGTACAGGCTGGTGACCAGCATGCTGATGATAGTGGGGACAGCGAGTGAACACACCACCCGCGGCACTGGTGCCGCGGTGAGGAAGGAGTAGTTGTCTCGTCTGTTCATGTGTGGTGCTGCCCCCTTCTATGTACTATGCCTGTATGGCAGAGATAAGAATTTGCACTATACGGTCGGCTGCGCGTCCGTCCCATCGGTCGGGCAGTGCGGAGTTCTTCCATTTGCCGCTGACCATGAGAGCCACGTTCTCTGCAAGCAGTTGCGGGTCTTCACCCACAAGGATATTAGAACCTTGCGTCACCGTCTCGATATGTTCGGTATAACTATTAAGTGTGATGCATGGCACGGCATTGAAAGTAGCCTCTTCAGCCACATTGCCCGAGTCGGTGATGATGCCTGCTGCGTGAGCAGTGAGCCAACCAAACTGCAGGTATGGCAGGGGCTCAACGAAGTGTATCTGTCCCTTTCTTGTTTCAGGTATCACTTTTTCCACCACCCCACGTGCTGACGCACGCAGAGGAGCCACCACAGGCACGTCTTCATTATGTTCAAGGATGGCGGTCATCAGTTCGCCCAGGTGTTTCTCCTGTGCTATCAGGTTTTTCCTGTTGAGCGTAAAGACGATATACTTGTTTTCCCTCAGGCACAAGTCCTCCACCACAGAGGGTTTTATCCACCTGTCGTGGTTGAAGCGCAGCGAGTCTATCAGTATATTTCCCACCTTATATATCTGTGAGAGTTGTGCTCCCTCACGTGAGGCGATATTCGATGCTCCGTCGCCGGCAGTGAAGAGCAGGTCGCTCAGTCCG
>CAMHPC010000086.1 GCA_946186945.1 uncultured Prevotella sp. | reverse complement strand
CCGCTCTCTGACACGGTAAAGGATTATATCAAACAGAAATACCACAAACCGGGAAACGTGTTCCTCGGAGTGGTGCACAGACTGGACAGACCTGTGGCAGGACTGGTGCTCTTCGCCAGAACGTCGAAGGCTCTGACCCGACTCAATGACATGTTCCGCCAGGGTGAGGTGCACAAGGAGTACTGGGCCATCACCGTACACCCACCCATGCCACCTCAGGCTTCTCTACACCACTGGCTCCTGCGACGCGAACAGCAAAACAAATCATATGCACACCATCACGCGGTACAAGGGGCAAAGGAGGCACTGCTGCAATACCGCACCCTGACACACTCAGACAGATATACTCTCGTAGAGGTGACACTCATGACCGGACGCCACCACCAAATCAGGTGTCAACTCGCTGCCATAGGTTGCCCCATAAAGGGCGACCTGAAGTATGGAGCACCACGCTCCAACCCCAACGGCAGCATCTCGCTGCTATCACACCGTATGCAGTTCACACACCCCGTCTCGGGCAAGAACATAGATGTGCGTTCACCGCTACCACAAGAACGCCTGTGGCAGGAAATGGGAAAGATGGTGCACACAAAACGGGAAAAGGATAACGGAAAATGAAACTTTTTCCCGTTTTTTATCCAGTTTTCCAAAAAAATATGTTACTTTGCACTCGTGGCGTGCATACGCACGTACGCGTACCTATCGTGCACGACGAATGAGAAAAGTATTAAAGTGGTGCGGTATAGCACTCCTCACACCTATACTGCTGTTTGTACTCTTGGTCATACTGCTCTATATACCACCCATACAAAACTGGGTGGCGGGCTTGGTGGCTGACTATGCTTCGGAACAGACGGGCATGGATATATCCGTGCAGCATGTGTCGCTCAAATTCCCATTAGACCTATCTGTAGATGGATTCAGGGTCATCAAACCCAATGACTCGATACCACAACAGCGGGATACCATCGCCGATGTGGGAAACCTCACCGTCAGCGTACAACTCATGCCGCTGTTCAAAGGACAGGTGGAAGTGGATGAATTGGCTTTCCGACACCTGAAGGTGAATACCGACGGACTGATAGCATCTACCAGGGTGAAAGGCTCCCTCGACTATCTCAGGGTGGAGAGCCACGGCATAGACCTCGACAGACAGACGGTGATGGTCAATTCTGCCGATATACAGAAAGCAAACGTCGATGTGACTCTCCTTAGGGATACACTGCCAGAGGATACTACCCATACCCCTACACTCTGGAACATACATGTGCAGAAACTCAACCTCACCGACAGTTACTTCGCACTGCACATGCCAGGCGATAGCACACTCATAGCAGCGGAAATACCGGAACTGAAGGCGGAAACCGCAAATATAGACCTCGCCTCAAACAAATACGAACTGGCCTCGCTGAGTTGGCACGACGGTGCCCTGCTCTACGACAATAAATTCTCACCGTCATCTCCTGGCTTTGATGCCAACCACATGGAACTGAGCGGTATACAACTGGAAGCAGACTCGGTATATGTCATGGCTCCGGATGTTAAGGTCAACCTCAACCTACTGTCGCTGAGGGAGAAAAGCGGACTGCAACTGACCCAACTCTCAGGACCGGTATCCATGGACGGACAGACACTGTCGCTGCCCAGCCTCAATCTGAAAACCTCCGACTCGAAACTCACGGCACAACTCCGGCTCGACCTCAATGCCTTCAGCCAGTCGCCCGATGCCGGCGCACTATATGCCGAACTCGACGGCTCATTTGGCAAACAGGATATCATGCGGTTTGCCGGTAGCATGCCCAGGGATATGGCACGCAGATGGCCCAACCACCCACTGCACGTCAGCGGACTGGTGAGAGGCAATATGCAAAGGGCAGAACTCAAAGGACTGTCTCTATCGCTACCCACGGCGTTCGACCTGAAAACCACGGGCGAGGTGATGCACCTCGATGATATGAACACACTCACCGCCAACCTCGACCTGCACGCACAACTCCACGACCTCTCTTTCCTCACAGCCGGTGTGGCTCCTTCCCTCAACCTGCCGCGCGAGATAGGTGTCGACGGCCAGTTGAACGTGGCTCCGGATAAATATGCTGCCGATGTGAATGCTACTCACGGCGGAGGAAACGTGAAACTGCTTGCAACAGTCAACACGCGTAGCATGCAGTATGATGCCGATATCAAGGCGCAACGTTTCCCGATATCTCACTTCATCGGCAACCTGCCTCTCTCACCCCTCACTGCACACATCACAGCAAAAGGACAGGGCACCGACATGTTCTCATCTGCCACCTCGCTGGTAGCCTCTGCCGAAATCGAAACCTTGCAGTATGACCGCTATAGTCTCAATGGCATGAAAGCCAATGCCAAACTGCAAAACGGACACCTGCTCGCCGATGTGGAGAGCCGCTCCGATATACTCAACGGCAAATTCTCTGCCGATGCACTTATGCAACGACATGGACTGGATGCTACCGTGAGCGCCGACATCAATAAAATAGACCTCTACCAACTGCGACTCACTGACCAACCGCTCATCACATCTATGTGCGCACATATCGATGTGTCCACCGACCTGAAGGAGAAATACGACGTGAGAGGTACTATAACCGATATGATGCTGCGCACCAAGGAGCGTGACCTCACTGCACAGCAGGTAGATATGGATATCTATCTGAATCGCGACACCACACATGCTGTAATCTATACCGGCGACCTCACACTAAATGTCGATGCAAACGGAGGATACCAACGGCTCATCAAACATACCTCGTCCTTGACCGATGCACTGGCAGATATGATAAAACAGCGCACCATAGATCAGAAAATGCTAAGAGAACGACTGCCGGAAATGAGTATGCATATCGAAGGCGGTACACAAAACGTGGTGGCACAGATGCTGGAAAGAAAGGGACTGGCATACGACCGGCTCTCACTACATCTCACATCGTCACCTGCCGACGGACTCAATGGCTCGCTCTCTATAGACTCGTTGAAAAAAGACGATATCACCGTAGATAAAGTTGAAGCAAAAATATTAACCGACGACAAGGGCTTCAAATTCTCTGCCAACGTAAAGAACGATTCGCAGAACCCCACCTATGTGTTCAATGCACTGGTCGATGGACGTATCATTGACCGCGGCGCTGCACTCAATGCGAGAATATACGACTCGCGAGACTCGCTCGGCGTGAAGATTGGCGCCAATGCCACCGTGGAAGACAACGGACTCACTCTGCGACTCTCCGACCTCCATCCTGTCATAGGATTTAAAACGTTCAATGTCAACGAAGACAACTATATCATACTCACCGACAGCCAAAGGGTGCAGGCAAAACTCGACCTCAGGGCTGCCGATGGCACGGCACTGCAGATCTACTCCACTGATGATAACACTGAGGCAGAACAGGACCTGACAGCATCAGTACAGAAACTCAACCTGAAACCCATATTCCAGGCCATACCTTTCCTGCCCGATGTGGAGGGGGTGCTCAATGGAGACTACCATCTGATAAAGGAAGACAAACGCATCACCGTGTCAAGCGATATGGCAGTCACCGGATTGGTCTATGAAGGGGCAAAACTCGGCGACGTGGGCACGGAACTGGTGTATATGCCAAACGAAGACGGCACACATCATATCGATGCTGAAATCAATAGTGGCGACATGAAGGTGGGCTCGCTCATAGGTACGTACAACCCCGAGGGAAAAGGACATATCCTGGCAGACTTCGTGCTCAGCCGCATGCCGCTCACACTGTTCAACGGCTTCATGCCTGATCAACTGTTCGGACTGAGAGGATACACCGAGGGAAAACTGCATATACAGGGCGCTATGGACTCGCCACAGGTGGACGGCGAACTGCTGCTCGACTCTACTTACGTCTTCAGCGTGCCGTACGGAGTGCAACTCAGAGTGGCGGATGAACCCGTGAGGATAGTAAACAGTCACCTGCTGTTCGAAAACTTCAAACTCTTCGCATACAATGAGCAACCTCTCGACCTCATTGGACAACTCGACTTCTCACAACTCGATAAACCAACCATCGACCTGAGAATGCAGGCTAAAGACTTCCAACTCATCAATGCTAAACTCAACTCCAGAAGTACGGCATACGGCAAGTGCTTCATCGACCTCTTCGCCTCGCTCAAAGGACCACTCGAGGCGGTGACAATGAGGGGTAGGGTGAACGTGCTCGGAAAAACCGACATGACATACGTGCTGAAAGACTCACCCATCAATACCGACAACCGCCTGGAGGAACTGGTTAGGTTCGTCGACTTCGCCGACTCTACACAGCAGGTCATACAAAGACCGCCTCTCTCCGGACTCAACATGGATATGACACTCGATATTGACAATGATGCCCGAATACGATGTGATATAAACCAGGAGCACAGCAACTACATCGACCTCACCGGAGGTGGACAGTTGCGTATGTTGTACAACGAGGCAGAGGAACTGCTGCTCACCGGACGCTATACCCTCGCCAACGGTGAGATGAAGTATTCGCTGCCAGTCATACCATTGCATACCTTCACCATAAAGGACGGGTCATACGTGGAGTTCACCGGACCTCCGGGCAATCCACGACTCAATATCACTGCCACGGAAAGGGTGAGAAGCAATGTCAACGACGAGTCCAACAACTCCCGAAGTGTGGAGTTTGAGACGGGTGTGGTCATCACCAAGACCCTGAGGGATATGGGCGTGCGCTTCATCATAGAGGCACCGGAAGACCTGACCATTAACGAACAACTCAGTATGATGAGCGTGGAAGAAAGGGGTAAGGTGGCTGTCACCATGCTTACCACAGGCATGTATCTGGTAGACGGCAATACCAGCGCTTTCACTATGAACAATGCTCTCGGAGCATTCCTGCAAAACGAAATCAATAATATCACAGGCAATGCACTGCGCACCTTCGACCTTTCACTTGGTGTAGACAACACTACCAGTGCCTCGGGCAAGATGCGTATCGACTACTCGTTTAAGTTCTCACGGCGATTCTGGAACAACAGGCTGAAGGTGGTAATCGGAGGAAAAGTGTCTACTGGCAACGATGTGCCAGGGCAAAACCGCTCGTTCTTCTCAAATGTCATGTTCGAATACCGACTCACACCCACCAGCAACCAGTATCTCAAACTCTATTACGACCGTGATACATACGACTACCTGGAAGGCAATGTGGGCGAATTTGGAGTGGGTTATATGTGGAGACGAAAACTCAGCCGCCTGAAGGAAATATTCCAGTTCAAACCCCAGCAGTCGGACATGCCGGCACCGCCAAAGGACTTGATATTGCAACGGCCTGACACTGTTATCATACCCAGAAAGGATGAAAAACTATAGATACATTCACTATCTCACCGCTGTATGCATCATGGCTGTCATCACGGCGTGCAGCACTACAGCAGCCATACCCGACGAGGAACAGCTGTATATTGGCATAGACAGAGTGAACTATACCGACTTGGTGAAGTCGCCACATGCTTCCGCCACACAGTCAGAAATATCGGCGGCGCTGGCGTGCCCGCCAAACGGGTCGCTCTTCGGCAGTTCACGCACCAGAAGCCCATTCCCCATCGGACTGTGGGTGTGGAACGCATGGAGCCGTTCAGAGTCTGGTTTCTCAAAATGGGTGGTCAATACTTTCGGAAAGACTCCTATCTATATAAGTACCGTCAATCCGGCACTCAGGGCGCAGGTGGCGAAGACTACACTCAAGTCGCACGGATACCTCAACGGTGATGTGCAGTCGTATGTGGAAACATCGTCCAACCCTAAAAAGGCCAAGGTGGGATACCACGTCACGATGAACCACCTTTATACACTCGACACTGTAAGATATGTCAACTTCCCACAGCATGCCACGCAACTAATAGACAGTACGGCACAGGAGAGTTTTATCTATACCGGAGCACCATTCGATATCTCCAATCTCGACTCCGAGCGTGAAAGGGTGTCAAAACTCTTTAAAAACAACGGATATTACTATTTTCAGCCATCATACATGTCGTATCTGGCTGATACTATGATGGTGCCAGGCAAGGTGCAACTGAAATTGCAGGTGGCAGACAGCGTGCCCGAGAAGGCTCTGAAGAAATGGTATATAGGAAATGTAGACCTCAGCCTCAAACGCACCTTCTTCGAGCAGATGACCAATTCCGACGTGCGGCGACGTTTCACGGTGCATTTCAACGGTACTAAACCACCGGTCAGGATGGGTACAATACTCAGAGATATGAAACTGAGGAAAGGACACCTGTTTCGCTATGACGACTATCTGGAGTCAATGAGCCTTATCGGCGGCAATGGACTCTTCTCTATGGTAGACCTGAAACTCGCACCCAAGGATGATACACCACAGTGCGATACACTGAACGTCAACCTCACCTGCGTGCTCGAAAAGCCTTACGATTTCTATATAGGAACCAACCTCAGAGGAAAAACCTCGGGATACTTCGGACCGGAATTGGTGGTGGGCCTCACCAAGAGAAATGCTTTCAGAGGGGGAGAGAAACTCGATATCAACCTGCATGGATCATACGAGTGGCAAGTGGGACATAAACCCGCGGGACAGACGGAAGACAAGTCTATACAGTCGTATTCCTACGGAGGCGATGTGTCGATCGAATTTCCGAGAGTGTACATACCTTTCTTTAAGTTCAGAAGACGATTCTATACCACACCTACCACCACGGTCAAGGGCTCACTGGACATCATCAGCCGCTCAGGATATTTTACCCGACATATCGTATCCGGTGAACTGACTTACCAACTGCAGCCCACGGCAAATATACGTCACACTATCAGTCCGTTGGTGCTGGAATATACATATTTGAGGCACGGCACGGACAAGTTCATGGAGTTGCTGCTTCAGCATCCATACTTGTTACTCTCTATGCTCGACCAGTTTATACCCAAAGCCAAGTATACGTTTACATATTCCAGTCCGCCAAACAGTCTCAATCCCATCCTCTGGACCACATCGGTGAGCGAGTCGGCCAACCTGCTGTCGCTCGGATACATGGTGGCTGGAAAAAAATGGTATCAGAAGGAAAAGGAGATGTTTAACAATCCCTTTGCCCAGTTCCTGAAGTTAGAGACAGACTTCACCAAGACTTGGCGACTCTCTGACCAATCGCAACTCCTGGCACATCTCAGTGCGGGAGTGATATGGGCATACGGCAACTCTTCGTATGCACCATATTCCGAACAGTTCTATGTGGGTGGAGCCAACAGCATCAGGGCTTTTACTGTCAGATCTATCGGCCCGGGTGGCTTCCATAGCGACGATGCTGACCTGTCATATGTATGGCAAACCGGCGATGTGAAACTCTTGTTCAATCTGGAGTATCGCACACAACTGTTTGGCAATCTGCATGGTGCCATCTTCCTCGATGCAGGTAACGTTTGGACGTTGAAAGGTGACGGCCAATACGCTGATGAGGTGGTGAAATTAAAGAATATCCCCAAACAACTCGCAGTGGGTACAGGTATCGGACTGAGGTACGACCTCGACTTCTTCGTCATCAGGTTGGACTGGGGTCTGGGCTTGCACTTGCCCTACAATACAGGGAAGGGCGGCTATTTCAATATACCTTCCTTCCGTGCAGGACAGTGTCTGAACCTTGCCATAGGATACCCATTCTGATTTTAACACTTATTTGTATCAGAGCCGACGCATTAAGAAAAAAAATCTCTACCTTTGCAGAGATATTATTAAATCTACCTAAAACACACAAAAAATGAAACCAACATTATTACTGCTCGCAGCAGGTATGGGAAGCCGATATGGCGGACTGAAACAACTTGATGGACTCGGACCTAATGGCGAAACCATCATGGACTATTCTATCTACGATGCCATCAAGGCCGGATTCGGAAAAATTGTATTCGTGATAAGAAAAGATTTCGAACAGGATTTCCGCGACAAGATTCTCAGCAAGTACGAAGGACATGTGCCCGCTGAACTATGCTTCCAGAGCCTCGACGCGCTGCCCGAAGGCTTCACTGTGCCCGAGGGACGACAGAAACCATGGGGCACCAACCACGCTGTCATGATGGCTGCAAAGGTGATTAAGGAACCGTTCTGCGTGATCAACTGCGACGACTTCTACAACCGCGATGCCTTCATGGTGATAGGCAAATTCCTCGCCTCACTGCCCGAGGGCGCAGAAAACCAGTATGCCATGGTGGGATTCAGAGTGGGCAATACTCTCTCTGAGAACGGTACCGTGGCACGTGGCATATGCTCTACCGACGATAACGGCAACCTCACCACTGTGGTGGAGCGTACCGAGATACAGAGAGTGGACGGTCCCGTATGCTATAAGGACGAAGTGGGCAAATGGGTAGCTGTGCCCGACAATACTCCCGTGTCTATGAATATGTGGGGCTTCACTCCCGACTACTTCAGACATAGCGAGGCTTACTTCCGTGAGTTCCTCAGCAAACCGGAGAATATGACAAACCTCAAGGCAGAATTCTTCATACCGCTGATGGTCAATAAACTCATCAACGAGGGTACCGCTACAGTGCAGGTGCTCGACACCACATCAAAGTGGTTCGGTGTGACATACGCTGCCGACCGCGAGGCTACCGTGGCACGCATACAGAAACTCATCGACGAGGGAGTGTATCCCCTCCACTTGTTCTAAACCATATTCATTATCATAATCAATGATGCGCGTACCAACCCCGTGCGCGCATCTCTTTATATCGTATCTATGAACTTAAATCTGCTCGACGATTTACAACTGCAACAGTTGCAAACTATCATCAACGAATCGAACAATATAGTGGTGTGCTGCCATAAAAGTCCCGATGGCGATGCCATGGGTGCCACTCTGGCATGGACGGAATATCTCAGACTGCTCGACAAACAGGTCACTATGGCTGTGCCCGATGCCTTCCCCGACTTCCTCAGGTGGCTGCCGGGAGTGGAGAGGATAGTGAGATACGATAAACATCCTGATAAGGTGTGCGATGCGCTGCAGAAGGCCGACACCGTGTTCTGTCTCGACTTCAACGAGACTCATCGCGTGGCGGATATGCAGGAGGCTCTCGAGCAGTCGCCGGCACGAAAAGTACTCATCGACCATCATCTCGCACCTACAGTGCCCGCCTTGCTCACTATCTCATTTCCTGATATGAGCAGTACCTGCGAACTGATTTTCCGCATCCTTTATCAAATGGGGGCGTACGAGATGATGAACAAGCATATCCTCGTCTCGCTCTATTGCGGCATGATGACTGATACCGGAGGCTTTACCTTCAACTCCAAACGCCCGGAACTGTTCTATATCATCGGACTAATGATGGAGAAGCATATCGACAAGGACAAGATCTATCGCCAGGTATACAGCAACTATAGCGACTGGTGCATACGTTTCCGCGGATATGTGATGTATCAGAAACTAAATGTGTTCGCTCATGCCCATGCAGCCTTCTTCTCTATCACTAGGGAGGATATGAAACGGTTCCACTATGTGAAGGGCGATGCCGAAGGCCTGGTCAACGAACCGCTGCGCATCAAGGGTATCATGCTCTCTATCTCGCTCAGGGAGGATACCGAGATAGACAACAAAGTGTGGGTGAGTCTGCGCTCGGTAGACCCTGCTCACTGCAATAACCTCGCAAAACTCTTCTACAACGGCGGAGGACATGCCAATGCCTCGGGCGGACAACTCTCTTGCTCTATCGAGGAGGCAGAACGCATCACCAGACAAGCCATAAAGTACTTCACTGAAAATGGCGGGTGAGAACAAGGAATCAGACATTTTCTTCCGCCTATTGCGTCAGGCGCTTGGTGGAGGTGACGTGACGCTTAGTGCTACTGATGCTGAGTGGCATAGCTTGCACGAGATAGCTCGGCAGCAGTCGCTGCTGGGCGTGGTTTATACGGCTGCATCTCGCCAAAAAATGCCGCTGCCTCTGCTGCTGGAATGGACGGCCGAGGCGGAAGACATACATGGGCAGAACGAACTGCAATACCGCGAGGCTTCACGACTGACGAAACTCTTTGATGAGGAGGGTAGACAGACGGCGATACTGAAAGGACAGGCGAATGCGCGCCTCTATCCCGACAAGTACAACCGCCAGACAGGCGATATCGATATATGGGTGGAGGGAGGTAAAAAAAGTGTGATGGCTCTGCTCCGCAAGATGGGCATGATGCAAGATTTGTCGATTACAGAAGATGACTCTCATGCCTCTGTGGCATATCATCATGTGCACCTGCCTGTCAATGAGCATGGGGTGACGGTAGAGGTGCACTTTAGACCGTCGCCTGGCAACTACAACCCGCTGACCACTCGCAGGTTGCAACGGTGGCTGGAAAAGGAGATACAGAATACGACTCTCACCGAAGAGGGCTTCTATGTGCCTTCCATGAAGTTCGCTCTTGTCATGCAACTTGCTCATATCCAAAGGCATTTCTTCGGACAAGGGCTCGGACTCAGGCAAGTGTGCGACTACTACATGCTCTTGCTGAACTGTAATGAAGAGGACAGACAGGTGGTGAAGGCACAACTGCGCAGACTGGGACTGCGTCGTACTGCCGCCGCCCTGATGTGGATTATTGACAGACTGTTTTATGCTGATGGCGAAGACTCGTCAAATAGCGGTAGTGCGATGAAAGAATGGATGCTATGTCCGCCCGACGGCAAAAACGGCAGGTGGATGCTTGAGGAGATAATGGCAGGTGGCAACTTCGGCAACCATGCCGAATATCTGGGTCATGGGACTCTCAGGCGAAAAATCGACATTCAGATGAGGTATATCAGACTTTCACGGTTGGGATTCTCTGAGGCGGTGTGGAGAGAACTGGATCTGCTTAAGGAGAAAATGGTGGCGATACCTGCACGCATAAAAAATATGACTCATTCAAAAAGAAACAAACAAGTATGAGAATAAGAAAGGGACTTATACTGCGCCAAGTGGGTGGTAACAGTGTGGTTATGGGCGAAGGACTCAGTGCCTTGGAGTTTGGCAAAATGCTGACACTCAATGAGACTGCTGCATGGCTGTGGCAACAGGCTGAACGGATGGGTGAGTTTTCCGTTGACTCTCTGGCTGCTTGTATGGCTGAGGAATATGACATGAATGTAAACGATGTCATGGCAGACGTGGAAGAGATGGTCAACGAATGGAAAAAAGTTGGGGCGATTGAATTTTTATAAAAAAATCTTTTTTATTTATACACTTTTTGCGTAAATTTGCAGCGGAGTTGTTGTCATTAGACGGCATCTCTATGGCTTGTGGCATGCTAATGTGCTGATGGCCAATTATTTTGTGGGAATTGTGAAGCGTTATGCTTTTCTTGTCAGACTGAAACCTGAGAAATTTCAAATGACAGACAAGAGAGGGCATGATACTTCTCACGCTATGGCGTGGGCTGATATCAATGCATCTAGTTTGTCGGGTTTTCTCAGGACCTCAGTCTGAAGATGCAGGCATACAGTGCCACGCTTTATCGTATCTATATACTAAGACTTCTTACAGGCACTTAAGGGGGCAAAAATGTGGAGAGACAAAAGAACTTCCATAACAACAATAACGACAATAACACTTTAACATCAAAACAACCCCAAAACTAAAACAAAAATGA
>CAMHPC010000085.1 GCA_946186945.1 uncultured Prevotella sp. | reverse complement strand
AGTCGTAGCGGAACTGACCGCGGGTCAACTTAGGACAGCTGTCGGGCTCGGCAGCGATGAACTCGGTCTTTTTGCCATCCTTCAGGTTATGACGCATGAAGGGGAAGGCTATGCCGCCGAAGTTGCTGCCGCCACCGAAGCAGGCTATCACCATGTCGGGATACTCACCGGCCATGGCCATCTGCTTCTCTGCCTCCAGACCGATGATGCTCTGGTGCAGTGCCACGTGGTTGAGCACCGAACCCAGGGTGTACTTACAGTTGGGTGTGGTGGTGGCGAGTTCCACAGCCTCGGAGATGGCAGTGCCCAGCGAACCTGGGTGTGTGGGGTCTTTGGTGATGATATCCTTGCCGGCACGTGTAGACATAGACGGTGAGCCAGTGACGGCGGCTCCAAAGGTGCGCATGGCTATGGAGCGGTAGGGCTTCTGCTGCAGGGTCACCTTCACCTGGTATACGGCGGCTTCCAGCCCGTAGAGTTTGGCAGCGTAGGAGAGTGCCATGCCCCACTGTCCTGCACCCGTCTCGGTGGTCACATTGGTAGTACCCTCCTGCTTGGCATAGTAGCACTGGGGCAGGGCGGAGTTGATCTTGTGCGAGCCGAGGGGGTTGGTGCTCTCATTCTTGAAATATATGTGTGCGGGTGTGCCCAGAGCCTCTTCCAGAGCATAGGCACGCACCAGCGGGGTGGAGCGGTAGTACTTGTATTTATCCAGCACCTCCTCGGGTATGTCTATCCATGCATGCTCGGTGTCCAACTCCTGCACGCAGCACTCGCGGGGGAAGATATGTGCGAGGTCGTCTACAGTCAGTGGCTCCTTGGTGGCGGGGTTGAGCGGCGGCATGGGTTTGGTGGACATGTCGGCCTGGATGTTGTACCACTGCGTGGGTATCTCACTCTCCTGCAGGATAAATTTCTTTTGTCTCATAACTGTTGATTTTAGATTTTTAGTTTATGTTGTCTGAATGTGAACTTATTTCTCCACGATGCCAGCCTCTATCCATTTGGCGGACAAAGCCTGGGCATCGGTCAGGGCACGGTCGCGGTTCACGTCATACTCCTCGCACAGCAGGTCGGCGAGGTCGTCGTTGGTGAAATCTTTGCCCTGTATGTTGCGCCACAGATAGGCGCTGCTCTCGTTCATGCTTATGATGGTGCTGAAGTCGATGTTCTCCTTGCCTTCAGCCACTATTATCTGCTCGCCCACTACGGTGCGCAGATTGAAACCTTTTTTTGCTCTCATTGTATAGTCTTGGGTTTAAATATCTTCAGCCATATTCGCCTGTGGAAGGCGAGAAGGTAGCGGCGTATGGGCGTGAGCCGCATCCACCACCAACTGTATATGCGCCATTTCCAGCCGTCGGTGCGGTCCAGTGTCTTGCGTCCCTTGCGGTAGAAGCCCACCACGGCAGCCTTGATGTCCTTCAGTTGGCAGTGCTCATCGCCCAGGTTGCCGTCGCCGCGCAGTGTCACCTCCTCGCCCTCTATCCGTGTGATGCGGTGGAGCACATAGCGTGTGCCCTCGCCCTTCAGGGCAGGCACCTCGGCCAGCACAGGGTCGCCCACCTTCACCTCGCCAGGCAGACAGAGCAGTGCCTTGTCGCGGTCGTGCTCCAGGAAAGGGCGCATGCTCCAGCCGCGCAGGTTGAGCGTGGCTGTGTGACCTTTGTGCAACTCCTCTATGATGATGGGTATGATCACATGGTTGGGAAATTCTACTCGCTTTATAGCCATAGGTTACTCGTTAAAGTGATTTCTGCCGCTATGCCGGCTGTTCAAAGGGTTGGGCTATGCCGGCGCAGCACACCTCGGCACTCTCCCTGTCGGGCAGGCAGTGGAGTATGTATATGCCGGTGGTCTCTACCACGCGTGCCACAGTGCTGCATATACCGTCGTATATCTGACTGTCCCATTTCATCGAACTGCATGAGGGCAGCACCGAGGCGAACGCCTCTACGGCAGAGAGTCGCTCCACGCTGTTGGCTGTGGCGCGGTCTATGCGTGTGATGGCTCCCAGCGGTGCCTTCACGCTGCGGTAGCAGGGCGTCTTGCCGCTCCACGGACTGCCGTAGATGAATGACTCGTCGCCCACCACGCGTACGATGGGGTTGTCATCGTTCATCAGGTCGCAGTCGGGTATATAGCGCAACCAGTTGCTCACCTGTGTAGACTTGCCCGTGCCGCTCTTGGCTATGAAGGCATAGCCGTGTCCGCGGTGGCGCACCAGCGAGGCATGGATGAGCAGCATGCCGTGAAAACTGCCGGCAAAGGCGGTGGCGAGCATCAGCGCATTGTTCAGTCCGTAGCATCGCATGTCGTAGTTGCCGTTGAGCGCGCAGTAGCACTGGCTGAAGTCCTCGTTGCTCTGTAGCAGACAGCAGTCGTAGCCCTTCACGTCGCGTATGATAAACTGGTAGCCGCCGTTCTTCAGGTGGTCCACCACGGTCACTCCGTTGCCAGTGTCGAAATCGCGTATGCGTTCACGCTCCTCACGCGGACGCGACTTCAGCGTGTCGTCTATGGTCAGTGTGAAGAGGTGAGGGTAGGGGGTGTCGGCATCGCATCGGAAGGGGGTGATAGAGGGCAGCAGGCGCAGACTGTTGTATTTGCTCTCGGCAAATATCAGTTGCACGTGCATCTCGGCTATTGCAAAATGGTGTGTAGTCATGATGCTTTGTCCTCGCCAATGGTCATCACTTGCTGCGGTGTATCGTCAGCGGGTATGCTGTGCGGCTTCTTGCCTTTCTTCTTCTCCTTGGCAGCCTTGCGTGCAGCCTTCTCGGCGCGCATAGCGGCCTTGGAGTCGGGCACTGTCATCAAATTTTGTGGCAGAGCGTGAAACTGGAACGACTCCTTGCGCACGTTGGTCACCAGGAAGCGTCCCCGCTCCTTCAAATCCTTCTTCTTGGGTTGCTCGTAGGTCTTGCGCAGTTTCACATACTGTTTCAGTATCTCTTTCTCGCTCGTGGCGAAGAACACCACGCAGGTCTCATCCTCCTTGCCCAGCGTGCGCAGATAGGTGCGCAACTGACCGGCATACTCGCCGCGGTTGTACAGGAACTTGCCCTTGCTCTCTATCCATGCGCTGTCCACCTGCTGCACCTCGGTGATGAATACCGTGGAGTCGTTGAAAGAGGCGGCAAAGCCAAATACATACAAGTGCGGCACCAGCACAGGATGAGCCGTGGCACCGCCTACTCCAAGCACTGCAAACAGCAGTGCCATTATCAACTGTCTTAGATTCATTATCTCTCTTTATTCCTTAGATGTCTTTTACTTTTTTTGTGAGCCTTTGCCATTGTCCTGGTGAGCCTTTGCCATTGTTTTGGCGGCTGTCATCCCAGGTAGGATTTCAGCACCTTGTTCTTGGTGTTGTGGCGCAGTCGGCGTATCGCCTTCTCGCGTATCTGTCGCACCCGTTCGCGTGTCAGACCGTATTTCATGCCTATCTCCTCCATCGTCATCTCCGGCATGTCTATGCCGTAGTATGCCTGTATCACATTGCGTTCGCGCTCGTTCAGACTGCCCAGCGCCCGTTTTATCTCATCTCGCAGCGACTCCTTCACCAGTTCGTTGTCGGTATTGGGCGTGTCGGTATTGGGCAGTATGTCCAGCAGACTGTTCTCATCGCCCTCGCTGAAAGGTGCATCCACCGACACATGGTGTCCGCCCACCTTCAGTGCATCCTCCACCTTGTCCTCCGACATGTTCAGTTGCTCTGCCAGTTCGTTCACGCTCGCCTGTCGCTCGTGCTCCTGCTCAAACTTGTTCTGTATGCGGTGTATCTTACTCACCGAACCGATGTGATTGAGTGGCACATGCACCATACGACTCTGGTCTGCAATGGCTTGCATGATGCTCTGACGTATCCACCACACGGCGTATGAGATGAACTTGAAGCCCCTCGTCTCGTCAAACTTCTCCGCGGCGCGTATCAGTCCCATATTGCCCTCGTTTATCAGGTCGGGCAGGCTCAGTCCCTTGTTCTGATACTGCTTGGCCACCGACACCACAAAGCGCAGGTTGGCACGGGTCAGGCGCTCCAGGGCTTCACGGTCGCCCTGTCGTATGCGCTGTGCCAGTTCCACCTCCTCCTCCGTAGATATCAGTTCCTCCTTGCTTATCTCCTGCAAGTATTTCTCCAATGCAGCGCTCTCGCCGCGGTTAGTTATTGATTTTGTTATCTTCAGTTGTCTCATCAGGCCATTAGGTTTTAAAGTCTTGTCAGTGTGTCATCAGTCGTCACACACCCATTTATCGAATTGCAAATGTACTACTTTTTTTTCTCTTTGCAAAAAATATGGCTTTTTTCGTGAGAAAATGTAGATTATGACAGTTTTTTCCTGTTATGAAGGTTACTTTGTTTATAACATGTCATTCTGTTATATGAAAAAAATGATATAAAATTTAGAGGTTGTTCACTAATTAGTTAACTTTGCATACGAAAAGTCATGAGTAACATTTATCGTATATTTTGTTGTTTTGATGAAGGATCTTTAGTGGTGTTATTTCATGGCTTTCAGAAAAAGACCCAGAAGACACCACGAAGAGAAATAGAAAGGGCGGAAGCTATTAAAAAAGAATATTTCAAAAACAAGGAGGGCAAATAAAATGGACAAAAGTAAGAAACAAGCAATAATGGAAGCTTCGACTTATGACGAGCTGTTGACTGCTGAATATGGAGAGCGTGGCACGTCATCTAGGGAGGCTTTTGAACACGAAGCAGAAACATTCTGCTTGGCAGAATGTTTGAAGGAACAGCGTAGACTGGCAGGCTTGACTCAAGAACAGTTGGCTGCTAAGATTGGAACGAAAAAAAGCTATATCTCAAAAATTGAGAATGGTCATGCAGACATACAGCTTTCAACTTTGTTCAGAATATTTGCCGGCTTGGGAAAACACGTTTCTTTAAGCGTGTTTTGAAAGGAGATTAAATTTGTCTTTTCATTTGTCTGATTTTTTCTTGTATTCAATAGCCGCCAGGAATATCAGTCCCACAGCCACTACCACATCCACCACATTCCATATCGTGCGGCCAAGCACGATTTTTACTAGCGGCTGAAACAGCACGGCTAGCGAGAAGAACGCCACGCCCAGCTCAGGCTTACGCTCATCCATGTAAGTGTAGCCAATATATCCAAACACCACCAGTGCCGCAAACCTCACAATGTTGTAATACCCGTATGGCATCTTAGCCAGACACAGCAGCAATGCCACTGCCATCACCAGTTGTAAAACTAACCTTATTGTTTTCATTTCCAATCGTTTAAGTTTGCTTTCGCTTCTATCTCATTCTCAATGCTGTCGGGTAAGGCGGAAAAGAAATCCATGCCAGTGACAGCCTCCACCTCATCCACCGAACAGACATTGTCGTACATCGACTGACTCTGCGAGTCGTTCTCGTAGATGAAACCCACAGCCTTTGGCTCGCCCTTCATACATAGCACCACTTTAAAGAACGCCTCAGGTATAAGAATCTCGCCCAGCTTCTTGTGCCGGGCACCGCGGAATATCGGACCGGCAACAATGTACACCTCGCCAAACCGTTCAGCCCATTTGCGGCATTTATCCTCCAGTTTTTTCCACCCTCCACCATTAAGGTCGTAATCCTGCGGACACATGTTCGTCAACAAGAACGACTGGTTCATCGCCTCCTTGTCCCATCTGTTGTCGCCCGCCGGACACATATGCCCGTGCGACATGTTGTATTCCGTGCTCCAGTCATACAGCGACTGCCGTGGCTCCTCACATTCCATGTCAGCGAAGTAGTCTCCTTTTTGCGTCTCTTCTGTCACCCTGCCAATACCGATGGCGATACCGTCATCATCATAATACGGCACCCCTTTCCTATTATAAGGCCCATCCGTATGCTCCCCTGTCAGCCTCCACGCCACCCAGTTAGGGCACCGCGTCTCACGGTTGTAAGAGGTCACATACGCCTTGCGCCGAAGAAGTTGGGAAGGAATGCTATCTGTCATGCCCACATCCAACAACTTGACAATTGAATCTGGTAGAGTTTCCGCAAGAAAAGATTTATTTTCCTCTTCAACATTAAACACCGTATTCGTTATCTCTGTAACATCATCGGACTCTGCCTCTGTGTCATCTAAGTATGAAACAGTACTAGATGCCACAAATACAAGAAGAACAATGATTACAGTAATAAAAGCAAATATTATCAGTGCCTGCTTAAAACTCATACCAACATTCGATTCCATTTTTCAGCATTTCCAAGTACAAAGGATACAATAGTCCTAAGTACTTGGAAATACAAATGATTAAATTCATGCAGATATTACTTTCGCTTTGTAAGCGCGTATACTTCTCTGATACCTGTAACCATGAAACCAATTATGAAAATAACGACCCAGTCGCGAAGTGGGAGTGGACCCACATTAAAGAATTCATTCAAGAAAGGAACTTGCACTATGGCAATCTGTCCGAGAGTAACAACAGTAGCAATCAGTAAGAAACCGTCACATCCCTTCAAATTCCAACCTGAGCCTCCGGTTTTGTATGCACGTGCGTTAAACATATAACCCATGTGTGTCATCACAAAGATTGTGAAAAGCAGGGTAAGTTCGTATGTAGAGACTTCGTTTCTGCTGCCGAATGTGAAACTGAGCAAGTCTTTCATGCTTGTTATTTCAGCATGCTGGAAGATTATGAGTAACCCAAGCAGTATTACAAAGAATAACCCACCCACTCCGAATATGTTGTGAAGCATAGATTTGTCCAGTATGAAAGCCTTCGGATTGCGTGGTTTTTCCTCCATTACAGACTTTTGAGGTGGCAGAGCAGATAGTGCGATTGCAGCAAAGGTATCCATAATAAGGTTAACCCATAACATTTGAGTAACCGTCAAAGGCGTTTCTGTACCCAGGAATGCTCCAAAGAGTACAAGGAAACAAGCTGCCACATTTACCGTCAGTTGGAACAATAAGAATCGCTGGATATTCTTATAAAGCGAGCGACCCCACATCACAGCATTTGCAATGGTGCTGAATGAGTTGTCCTGAATAATCATGTCCGAAGCATCCTTGGCAACAGCGGTACCATTACCCATAGCAAGGCCTACATCAGCGGTGTTAAGGGCAGGCGCATCATTGGTACCGTCACCAGTAACGGCAACAACCTGATCCAATCGTTTTAGTGCTTCAACGAGACGTTTCTTGTCCATAGGTCTGGCACGTGCTATAATCTTGATGTCCATGACTCTATCTTCGAGTTGCTTGTCAGAAAGCCTTGCCAGTTCTGCACCTGTGATTATATTCTTTTCATTGTCGGCATCAGTCCAAAGACCTATCTTTCGGCCAATTTCCTTTGCTGTACCAGGATTGTCACCAGTTACTATCTTGACCGCAATACCTGCGCTCATACATTCCTCGATGGATTCTTTCACCCCTTCGCGAATGTCATCTTGCAAAGCAAAGATACCAACAAATCTTAGAGAATCAACATTTAGCTTTCCATCAGTGATAATATCATCTTTATCACCAACTTCCATATATGCCAATGCTAAAGTACGCATAGCTCTTTCTTGATAATTTGACAGAACCTTTTCAAATGTTTCTCTCAAAGATTTGTCTATATTGGACTTGTCAAGCAGTATCTCTGGTGCTCCTTTGACGTATGCCACTTTCTTACCAAGTATAGCAGACTTTGTAACGGTTACCATGTATTTGTTTTCTGTAGAGAATGGTAAACTCTCGATAATCTGAGCGTTCTCGCGTATATCTAGATAGTTTATGCCCTTGCCATTTAACCACAATAACAGTGCTCCCTCAGTAGGATTGCCGATTACCTTGACAGCGCTATTATCTGTGAAGTCAAGATTGGCAGTAGAGTTAACTGCAATCATCTCTGCAATCAATTTTTCATCTGCTTTTTCAATCTTGCTCTCGGCCACTTCCATCTGATTCTTGGTAAGCGTTCCGGTTTTATCAGTACATATCACAGAAGCTGCACCCATAGTTTCACAGGCATGCATCGTTCTTGGCAAAGTATTGCTCTTCATTAGTTTCCTCATACTGAAAGCAAGACTCAATGTCACAGACATAGGCAGTCCCTCTGGCACAGCAACCACCACGAGAGTAACAGCAATCATTATGGTCTTCAGTACATAACTAACGAGATCCACCCAGAAATCTCCTGAAGAGAAGTCTGCTCCGTATGATATAAAATACCATACTATTCTGCCTATGATTATAAGTACAGCAAGAATATAACTGGCATTAGTTATCCAGTCTGCCAACCCATTTAGTTTTTTGCTTAAGGGTGTTTCACTACCCTTACGCACACGCATCCTGTCAATAAGTGGCTGTTCTACGACTGCATCAGCATCCTCATGTTCTCCCAAGTATTCTTCAAGAGCGTCATTCGCATCGTCTTCTGTGTTGTACTTGCCAATTATTTCTCCAGTGGAATGATCTTTGAGCAACCATCCTACCTTTACCTCCTTTCCTTCATTCAGCGACTGATACACATTACCGCTTTCTGTATTATCACCGACAGAAGATACTCTCGCCACGCAATGACCTTCGATAATAGTAGTACCTTTCTTTATTTCGTTTGACTTGTATGTGGCATTATTGTCAAATCTGGCTGGATCGGTTGTCTTTGTGGCTTGCAATTCACCAGTGAGTGACGACTCATTTACTATTAAGTTTGTCTCTTCTAATAACTCACAGTCGGCTGGTATTTCTTCTCCTGTATCTAACGATACTATATCATCCACAACGATATCCATGCGCGGAACTTGACACATGTGACCGTTTCTATAAACCTTTACAAGAGTGTCATCGTTTGTCTGGTTAAGACTCTGGAATGTCTTTTCGTTCTTCTTTTCTAGGAAGTAAGCAATGCTGGTGGCCAAAATAAGAGCTACGATAATGCCTATCGGCTCAAAAAATACTGTCCACTCAGCCCCATGCCATTCATATTCGTATATAGATATACCCATGGATAGCACGAACGCTGTAATCAGAATCTTGAAGAGAGGATCACCGAACCCCCCAAAGAAACCTACGATGAGTATCAGCAATGTGGCTATTGCCACTATAGTTGGCATCACCCATATACTTCCACCCATACTGCTGGCAAGTACGCCTGCCAATATGGTTGTGGCGAGTATCAGACATGCCATTGTAATAGCAATAGGGTGTTTGCACACTTCTTTAATCTGATCCCATATAGAATCTTCTTCTGGTGGAGTTAAAACATTAGCTCCATACTTCTTCCTGCTTTCGAGCACTTGTGCATCGGTCAAGCCAGTGTAATGTTGTTTTGTTCTCATATATCTATTTCAAATTTAATAAGCTCTGTGTTCTTTTGTCTAATTTACCATTGTAAAATCTGTCTAGAACTTCGGCAAAAATACTTTCACCTGATACTATGGAGAATAATGTCATTGATGACCATACTTTCGTGGAATCTATACTACCGAGTATGTCTCTGGCAGTGAGAGACTCAGGCAGTGAAAGTAAAGCATTACTTATCTCTCTTAGTCTATTTCCTAGAATGGGATGATTGATGTATGCCTTTGCTTCTTCAAAATCAGAAATGCCGTAATAGCTGGAGTGATAACTATGCCCAAGTCCCTTTAATTGAGGAAATATATACCATATCCAGTGACTACGTTTTTTCCCCTCTTTGATTTCGTTCAAAGCGATTTCATAAGCACGTTCTTGTGCTTTTATAAATCTTTCTAAATCGTCCATATCAGTAACAAATTTTGCATGGTCTTCTTGTCTTTTGTGCCTCAGATAGTGAAACGGCTTTTATAGCATGAGTAGCATTTGCTAAACCACGACAATCTCTGGTTGCGTGATACACCTTGCCCGTTACACAAATATACACTGTCGTCTCTATACTTGTGTATTCAAGTGTGAATGATTGCAAAGATAGAATAGCAAACAAGAATCCAATTATACGTGTACTTTTTTTCATAACATTTTATCTTAAAAATTCCTCCTCACTTATAGGGGTCGTTTCGAAGTTGTTCATACCCACCTCATCCTTGACATTTATACGAAGGTCATAATTGACTTCCTCTAAAGAATTTTTTTTGCCAAAATCGTATATTTGCCTACTTCGCTCATAAAAAGCATTTCTTGTAAACTTACCAATAACTGTAGAGTCGGTATGCAACTCCATCCAGTCTCTACCGTAAGCCAATTTTAAGTAATACCTGCCTTGTGGTATTTGTGTTAGAGTCGTAGTTGAGTTCTCAGGTACGACAACATATCTAATGCACTCGTCGGTTTGTGCATTTACTATTTTTATAGCCACATTGTATCCATCTCCCATCGTTATGTCAAAATAATTGTCTTGAAGACCATAAACAGGCTTTATTCCGTAATCTTCGTTCAACTCGGTATTAGGAGTGTTTTGAGAGGTCCATCCTTCTCTCATTAGCTGTTCTTGATACTCACTTTTCTCATGTGCCTGCGATACATTCGTCTCAGTTTTGTTGCAAGAGAGACAAATAATTATTGAAAGGAGAAGTGTTAGTTTTGTTTTCATAAAATGGATATAGTATGGTTGATGACAGTCCAACATATAATTACGGCACCGATAATCTTGCAAAGCATTTTCAATGCCTTTTTGTTGTTTTTCTTTTTTATATGGCCATCAAGCAATATGGGAACAACAAACCAAATACTTAGGCCTATGATGATTGATAGAATCATATAAACAAATTAAAATGGAGCGGTGGAACAAATCCACCGCTCTGTTTAGATTAGCGACGGTAATGACGTTGACGATAGATTCTGTTGATTTCTCTTTGCACCTTTTTATATGACTTGCCCAAAATCCTTTTCCTGTCAGGGTTGTTCCCATAATCACCTCGTATGGCTCTTTTTGCGAGTTCTTTGGTCGAAAGTGAAAGGTTGGGATTTTCGTCAAGTGCGATAGGTGTGCTAGATGTTTGGGTAATTTGCCTTTCCGAAGTGCTTGTAATTGCATTAGAAGACTTCGTTCCTGGAGAAGTTTGATTTGTACTAACCTCTGTTTGCTCTTGATTGTTGGCATTCGTAATTGTATTGCCAGTTTTTGAACCTTGTGCAGTGGAAGTTGCCCCAGGTGCGTTGTTATTACCACTTGTAGTAGAGGAAGCTTCAGAAGCGTCGTTGTCATTGTTGCCTGTGTTAGACGCAACTTTGCCGTTTCCGCTAGTGTTAGATGAGGCTCCAGAAGCGTTGCCGTTGTTGTCCGTAGTGGGATTGTCTACGTTGTCTTGTGCGACAATCTTTTCCTTGAGCATTTCGTCACTTGACTTGTCTTTTGAGTCGATGACACCGTCGCCATTGGAGTCGGCAATAGCAGCATCTTCAGCATTAACTACTCCATCTTCATTGGTGTCAATCGCTGCATCGTAAAAGTCAATGACGCCATCCCCGTTGGTGTCTTCTGTGGGGTCGTCTTTGGCATTTATCACCCCATCACCGTTCACGTCTATCTTGGCAAATTGTGCAGACGGAATGACATCGTTACTTTGCTGCGAAAGATAATATCCTCCACCTCCAATGGCTAATAGGCCAACTAAAGCAGCTGTAACCCATTTGCCTTTACCACTCCCTGAAGGTCCTGTAGGAGGTTCTGGAGTAGGTGGAGGGGTGG
>CAMHPC010000084.1 GCA_946186945.1 uncultured Prevotella sp. | reverse complement strand
CGTCAGGCAAAGGTGATACACCTGGATATAGACCGCTCTGAGATAGACAAGAATGTGAAGACCACGGTGGCAGTGGTGGCTGACTGCAAGACATCGCTCTCTGCCATAACCGCCCTCCTTACTCCTGCTCAACATAAAGAGTGGATACAGTCGTTCTCTCCCTTGTATAAGGAAGAGTATGAACGGGTGATAAAACCTGCGCTAAAGCCACACGAAGGACCTCTGCTCATGGGCGAGGTGGTGGATGCTGTGGCGCAAGCCACCAAGGGTGATGCGGTGCTGGTGACAGACGTGGGACAGAACCAGATGTTTGCCTGCCGCTACTTCCAATATCAGCAGCACCGCTCAGTTGTCACTTCGGGCGGACTGGGTACCATGGGCTTCGGACTGCCCGCTGCCGTGGGTGCCACCTTCGGAGCCCCGCAGCGTACTGTGTGCCTCTTCACCGGCGACGGCGGCCTGCAGATGAGTATACAGGAACTGGGCACTATCATGGAGCAACAGGCTCCAGTGAAGATGATACTGCTCAACAACAATTACCTCGGCAACGTGCGACAGTGGCAAGACATGTTCTTCGAAGGCAGGAAATCATTCACCAGGATGCTCAACCCCTCATACGAACTCGTAGCATCGGCATATCACATACCATACAGGGTGGTGACAGAGCGTGAACATCTGGCAGAGGCTGTGCAACAGATGCTACTCACCGACGGACCATTCCTGCTGGAGTGTGCCGTGAGAGAAGAGGATAATGTGCTGCCAATGACACCTCCGGGCAAGAGTGTGGACGAAATGTTGCTGGAGATTTAAACGTATTCACGAAATGGAGAAAAAACTTTATACACTGCTCGTCTTCTCTGAGAATATAGCGGGTATCCTCAACCAGATAACCGCCGTGTTCACACGCAGACAAGTGAATATCGAAAGCCTCAACGTGTCGGCTTCCAGTATTCAAGGCATACATAAATATACTATCACGGCATGGAGCGACGAGAGCCAGATAGAGAAAATCACCAAACAGATAGAGAAGAAAATCGATGTGGTGAAAGCCAACTACTATACCGACGACCAACTCTTCATACACGAGGTGGCTCTATTCAAACTCTCCACCACCGAGGTGATGAACAATCCTGAGATATCCAGGGTGATACGACGCAACGATGCACATGTGATGGAGATGAACCCCACATACGTGGCTGTGATGATGGGCGGACGCACCGAGGATATACAGCGCTTCTATGCTGCACTCAATGAGTACGGTTGCCTGTTGCAGTATACACGAAGCGGAAGAATAGCAGTGACACGAAGCACCGTGGAGTCGGTGAGCAATTACTTGGACGAAAGGGAGAAAGAATATGGAAAAGAGTAACCTGCCAAAGGTGGACAGATATCTGTTTCTGGCAGAACCTTTCCACTGCGATTTCCAGAAACGACTGTTCATGGGACACCTGGGCAATCACCTGCTCAATGCAGCCGACTTCCATGCCAACGCCCGAGGTTTCGGCATGGACTATCTCAACTCCATGCACCGCACATGGGTGCTCTCGAGACTGGTCATAGAGATGCAGCAACTGCCACGCGCCAACGCGCGCTTCTATGTGCAGACATGGGTGGAGAGGGCCATGCGCTTCTTCACCAACCGTAACTTCAAGGTGTATGATGCCGACAACGGCACAGTATACGGATATGGACGCTCTGTGTGGGCGATGATAGATACCGAGACCCGACAACCGGTCGACATACTCTCCGTACGCGACGGAGTGCTCTCAAACTATGTAGAAACAGAAGAGACATGCCCCATAGACTCGCACTCCAGGGTGAAGATGGATGAAGAGGTGGAACTGGTGAATACCAGACATGCCACATACAATGACATAGACGTGAACGGTCACGTGAACAGCGTGAAATACATAGAACATGTGCTCGACCTCTTCTCACTCGACTGGTATGAGCACCACACCGTAAGACGCCTGGAGATAGCCTACGTGGCAGAGGGACACCCCGACGACATGTTGTGCTACTATCAGGAAAAGGTGTCACCTACGGAATATCTGGTGCGCGTGACAGGAAAGACCGCATCAGAGGATAATGAACGTGAACTGTGTAGATGCAGAATATGCTTCGCAGAATAAAACTATACACATATAATTATCAACTGGGTGCTTGCACCCTAAAAAATTACAATTATGGCAGAAATGAATTTTGGTGGCGTGATCGAAACAGTGGTCACCAGTAAGGAGTTCTCATTGGAGAAGGCACGCGAAGTGCTCAAGGATGAAACCATCGCTGTGATAGGCTATGGTATACAGGGTCCCGGACAGGCTTGCAACCTGCGCGACAATGGATTTAATGTAATCGTGGGTCAGCGCCCCGGCAAGACCTACGACAAGGCCGTGGCAGACGGTTGGGTGCCTGGCAAGACTCTCTTCTCTATCGAGGAGGCTGCCCAGCGCGGTACTATAGTGTGCATGCTGCTCTCTGATGCAGGACAGATTCAGGTTTGGCCGAAAATCAAACCCTACCTCACTCCCGGCAAGGCACTCTACTATTCTCATGGCTTCGCCATCAACTGGAACGACCGTACCAATGTGGTGCCTCCAACCGATGTGGACGTGATACTCGTGGCTCCTAAGGGCTCGGGCACATCACTGCGCACTATGTTCCTCGAGGGTCGCGGATTGAACTGCTCGTATGCTGTGTATCAGGATGCTACAGGCAATGCCGAACAGCGTACCATCGCCTTCGGTATCGGTATAGGTGCCGGATACCTGTTTAAGACTACCTTCGAGCGTGAGGCTACCTCTGACCTCACCGGTGAGCGCGGTTCGCTCATGGGTGCCATCGAGGGACTGCTCGAGGCTCAGTATGAGGTGCTGCGCGAACACGGACACTCTCCCTCCGAGGCTTTCAACGAGACTGTGGAGGAACTCACACAGAGTCTGATGCCTCTCTTCGCAGAGAAGGGAATGGACTGGATGTATGCCAACTGCTCTACCACTGCACAGAGAGGTGCACTCGACTGGGCTCCTCGCTTCCGCGAGGCTATCAAACCTGTAATGGAGTGGCTGTACCTGAGCGTGAAAACCGGTCAGGAGGCTCAGATTTCTATCGACAGCAACAGCAAGGAAGACTACCGCGAGAACCTGAACAAGGAACTCGAGGCTATGCGTAACAAGGAGATGTGGCGTGCCGCAGAGACTGTGCGTCAACTGCGTCCGGAGAATAACTGATAGTATAAAATCGGTTTACACTGAAAAAAATGATGTAAATATTAAAGCGCTGGAATATGTCCAGCGCTTTAAATCGTCTATGAGAACAAAATTTATACTCGTCATTGCGTCACTCATGAGTGTTGCAATGGTATCGGCGCAAGGCACTTTCGAACCTCTGCCACAACTCACTTCCCCTGAGAAGGTGCATGTGGTGGATGTAGGCAAGTTTACACAGTATCTGGGTCAGTATATAGAGACTGACACCGAAACTGGCAAACAAGACACCACCTACCAGGCAGTACCCGAGATAGTGTGGCAATCGGAGGGTGAGGACATATCCATGCAGACAAATGCACCGCGTCACGTAGCACCCATACACATGACTGGAACACTCAATGGATTCTTCAAAAATGTGCAGTTCTATGTGTTCAAATATACCTACGAGTCCATCGACGCAGAGGGTAACCCTGTGACCCTCTCGAGTATCGCTGCTACTCCCGACCCTTCGGACGTGTCAAAAGTGAACAATGTGCTGATAGGTACTCACATCACTATCACTGCAGACTGGGAACGCCCTTCAAACCAGACCAACGGACTGTCTGCCGACTCTGACTGGGGACCAATTTTTGCCATGTCAGCAGGCAAACCTACCTCTGCCGGTACTACAGTGAGTGTGGTTCGTGGAGTACTGGGTGTCCTATCATTAGGACTCAGTGAGTTGGCATGGGGTACAACAGACATCGTGAGAGAGATAAAATATAATAAGTATCGCCATAACTTCGTGGTGATGCCCGACTATGAGGGATATGGCGAGACGTCAGGACGTGCTCACCCTTACCTCTATCAGGAACTGACTGCACGTCAGGTGGCAGATGCCACACAGGCAGCCATATATGCCTATCAGCACGACCCTGAATTGAGTAGTATCTCTCTGCAGTTCGAAGATGACTGGAAAACCGTCATTTGCGGCTATTCTCAGGGTGGATCGGTAGCCATGGCCACTCAGCGCTTCATGGAGCAGAACCATATTGACGATACCTTCAGACTGGTGGGCTCTATCTGTGGCGACGGTCCTTACGACCCTATGTCAACACTTATGTACTATATAGAAAAAGACCGACAGAACGAGAAAATGTCTATGGCTGTGGTGCTGCCGCTTATCATCAAGGGCATGCTCGATACCAATCCCTATATGCGTACCCATAAAGCCGAGGATTATTTTAATACAAAGTTTGTAGAAACAGGCATCATGTCATGGCTCAACGGGAAACAGATGTCAACGGGTGATATCGAGAACGGATTTATACGAATGTACAATGAAGGCAAGGATGGCGACCCGACTTACTTCCGTGATATCTTCGACCAGGAAGGACGTGCACTCATGCGCAACATCATGAACGAAGAGTGCTACCGCTATTTCGGAAATATATACGATAACTATAAGAATACATACAAGACAGCAGCAGGCATTCCGCTCCCTGCAACGCGTGGCGTGATGGAGGACCTGCACTTCGCGTTGGCAAGTAATGACATGACAGATGGTTGGACACCACGTCATACTATTCTGCTCTTCCATTCCAACACCGACAAGGTGGTGCCTTACGACAATGCCGAGCGTGCCGTAGCAAAACTTGGTGGATGGGCTGTACTGCACACCGCAGAACTGGGACATGACCATGGCGACTCGGGCAAGGACTTCTTTGCCGGCGACTCCAATGCCGGTATCTTTATCAATGATAACCTGCGTATCACTTATGCAATGAAGACCCTGCTCGACTTGCCCTATAGCGGACAGACCACAAGTAGCGTCACCTCTTGGTAATAAAAGGAATATGGTATTTACGAAATCTGAATAATCATGTCAATAATGAAAAAAATACTTATCCTCTTGATTATACTTTGCCCATTGGCATTGTCTGCTCAGCAGTTTCAAGAAAATATATATGTCAACGGCAATCCTATGCCCGCTGAGTTTGTGGTGAAGAGTGGCAGTGAGAGAACAAGTATGTTGGGTTCTGGTCACAATGCCTGTATTTCACAATACATTGGCGGCAGTGTCGTTATTCCTGCCACAGTGAATTATAATGGCCAGACATTCAAGGTAGAAGAAATAAATTCACTGGCTTTCCGCTTGTGCAGCAAGATCACCAGTGTTCATATACCTGAGGGTGTGAAACGCGTGGGCAACTTCGCCTTCGTGGGTTGTACGGCGCTGGAAGAGGTGGACCTCCCCTCTACCCTGACCAGCCTTGGGTCGGGTGCCTTTATCGGACTGTATGAACAGTCGTTAAAAAAGGTCAAGTGCGATGCCCTGGTGCCTCCCACATTCGAGTATAATGATGTGTTCCACTTTCACAGTGATGGTATCGGCACTGCCGATAATACTGCGAGATATATCGTAAACCTCTACGTGCCGCAGGCAGCGAAAACTGCTTACGAGCAGTCGCAGTTCAGCAATCCTGCCATAGGGTGGAATGCACCCGAGGGTTGGGCAAACTTCTCTGCCATTACCGATGGCTATGGCGCTACCTTCCGTATAAAGAACAAGGAGGATTTGCGAGCACTGCGCAATGCTGTGAACGGCGGACAGAAGTTTGTAAAGGTAGTGCTGGAAAGCGACCTGGATTTTGATGGTGAGGTATGGACCGCACCCATCGGCGACACCGAGGAGCATGCGTTCCGTTCCAATCCAGGTGACAGTAATTCTGCTCTTTTCGATGGACAGGGCCACTCTATCAGCGGATTGACAGTGACACACGACTATGCTGGACTCTTCGGACATATTTACGATGCTGAAATCAAAAATCTGACGATAAAGAACTGCCAATTCAATGGAACAGTGGCGGCAGGTGCAGTGTGTGCTTCCACACATGGCATTGGTTCGCAGACGATTTCCTCTGTCTACACCGACCAGAATATTGTGAAAGGTGGAAAGTATTGTGGAGGTTTGGTCGGTTTGGGCTCTACTGTGGTAATATCCAACTGCGTGTGTGAAGACGGTCAGGTGACCTATATCTCATCGGCAAGTACTGATGACGAGGAGAGATGGTTGGGTGGCATGTTGGGATGGTGCTACAACTCTGGCGTTTACAACAGTGCTGTTTTCGATGAGGAAATAAAAGCCGACCGCAGCAGTTTTGTAAACAACCGTACAGGTGATATAGTGGCAGCCACGGCAGACAATATGCCTTCTTATGTAAATAACTGTTTCTCAACGCTCCAGATTGGTACCTCTGCTAATGTCAGACATTCAAAAAGTGTCTACAAAGGAATGGAATATACATATAAAAACGAAAACAGAGAAACTGTAACGACCCATTTCACTGGCAGCAAGGATGAGACTATGCTTTGCATAGGTGTTATGGGACTCGATTCTTGGGTCTATTGTCCGGGTGAATATCCCATGCCCGCTGCCCTGGAAAACAGACTGCCAGCGCCTAAGCCCAATATCATGACTCTGCGCCCCAAAACTATGACTACTGAACGGGTGAATGGTTTGCAGTTGCCTGAGGATGAGAGTTCCTTTGGTTATGACTTCAGTGATTTCAGTGGCGTAGGCAGCAGTTTCCTCACTTTGCCGTTCAAAGCCAGCAGCCTCTGGATAGACGACAACTTCACTGGCAAGTTCACTCAGGGCATGCTCCCTATTGGAAAGACGAAAATCACTGCTACAAATGGTGTGAGGTATGACCGAAAGTTGGAAGCAACTGAGAATGGTGAATTGATTATACAGGTGCCTGTATTCAAGACAGACGATGAGAATAAACTTGTGCTCGACGAGGATGGACAGCCTATAATAGAATCTTATGAAGAGGTACACTCAGAAGAGTCTGACTATAATCCCAACTTCCATACTGTATACTTGCCCTATGCCACTACGCTGCCAGTCAACTGCGTGGTGTTCAAACCGGTAAATCTGGTAAGTGATGAAAAAGGCTTTGCCACTATCGAACTGGAGTTTGTACTCGACCGTAAGATTGAACCCTTTACACCATACTACGTGGCAGTAGAAACAGGTGAGGTGTCGTTGGGCACCTCTGCTCAGGTCACTATTCCTACTACTAAACATACGATATCATTGGGTAATGACTATGAGTTCGCTGGCTCTGTCGCTGCCATGTCTGCAGCAGAAGCCGCCAGTGCCAATGTTTACAAGATGGGTGAAATTCCCATATTATGGACTATCCCCTATCCGTCGGAAGATGTTCCCGCCTTCCGGGCATTCTTCCGTGCCACTGCCGACAAACAGTCTGCTATCATGCTGTCGTTACAGCATTTTTACGATGAGAACTTCGAGTACGAGTTGGAGTTCGACGATAATGATAATTATGTTCTTGTTGTCAGTGAATATAAGGGTGATGGCGGACATGTGACGGTGCCTTCTACACTTACCGTCACTCTGAAAGGAGAAGAGCGTGAACTTCCTATTGTTGACATAAACGGTAATGTGTTTGCAGAAAAGGGTAATGATATCCTCTCTATAGACCTGAGTCAGTGCGAGCACCTGCTTGGTGTGTGGGTAGACAGAGAAATGGAATCCACTTCGTTCTATGGACTTAATTCCTCTGCTCTTATTTTCCTGCCCGAGGGTAAGGGAAACAAAGCACCTAATGTGGTGCTGGGCGGAGAGTGCCAGCGTCTGGTGTTGAAGGAAGGTACTGCCTTCCAGTCGCCACGCATCTTTACAGCCGTCAATGTAGATTACGAGCGTAGTATGGCTGCCAACGACAGTTACACCATCTGTCTGCCATACAAGGCACCTGCCCAACAGGGTGTGAAATACTATGAACTCTCGGCGGTAGAAAACAAATACATGAAATTCAGCGAGGTAGAACAGACAGAGCCTGGTGTGCCGTATTTGGTCGTGACTTCCTCTGGTACTGACAATTTCAACTACGACGGCTCGGATGGTACCACAAAAACTCCTACTGATGTGGTGAATACTCCTGGCAGCACCTATGCTTCCGGATATGCCATGCACGGCACGTTTGATAAAATCACTCCTGCCAATACTGTCGGAAAGTATATCTTGCAGGATGGAAATAAATGGCAGAGAGCCAAGACAGAGAACCCCAATGTCTATCTCAGTGCCTTCCGTGCTTATATCACCGCATCTGCCAATGCACCTGCATTGCTGGAGACTCTCTTTGACGGCACTACTGCCATTGAAGGTATTCAGGCTGTTGACAATGACGGAAGTGTGCAGTGGTTCGATTTGCAGGGCCGCCGTATCAGTGAGCCTCGCAAGGGTGCTGTCAGCATTATGAAGGGTAAAAAGATTATTAAGTAAAAATGAAAAAAGAGATGAAAGACAAGAAGATATATCTGCGTCCCGAGATGAAGTCTTTAGACGTTCAACTTCAGGGACTGATGGATATCAGTCAACCAATTGACGGCGACGAACCCACAGGTCCTGGTAAGGCGCCTGAGTATTCGGTATTCGAAGAAGAAGAATACGAGGGCTAAGCCATACGCAGCAAGTCACCATCCTGACGCACCCGTTCCTCATGGAGCAGGTGCGTCAGTGCTTGTTCCACCTCTCTGCGTGGCATGATGAGGGCACTGACCTCTGCCAGTGTGTGCGGTGTGCCGTCAGCGAGGAGTTGCATAATCTGTTTGGTCGCATCCTCTGTATCGGGCTCACGGTCGGCACACACGTCGCAGTGTCCGCAGGGGCGGGCTCTCTTCTCGCCGAAATAGCGCAGTAGGAAGATGCTACGACACTCATCGCTCTCCGATGCGTATTCTATCATGCAGTCTATGCGACGGATATACTGCTCGCGACGCTCCTCGTATACCGAGGGGGGTATCACCACATCCTTGCCGTCCTCACGGCTCTGGCTGTAGGTGATGAGGGGTGTGCTGCGCTGGGGGATGAAGTCGAGTATATGACGCTGGCGCAGTGCTTTCAGCGTGTCGTACACCACTGCCGATGCTACGCCCGCCTGATATGCCACCATGCTCTCCTCTATATACACGTAGTCTACAAACAGTCCGCCATACAGCCTGAGCATGGCTGTTATCACCTTCTCCTCGGTAGGAGAGAGGTGGTGGAGTGTGTCAAGTTCTTGTCTGCTGAGGGTGAACATCACACGGGCTCGGTGGTCGGGGTCAGTGTCGTATTCTATATACCCCGAACGGCTTAGTATCTGTAGTGCGGAATGTACTGGTACGGGGAAGTGGTGGAAATTATGGCAGAACCTTTCTATGTCGAACATGAAGGTGCGGTCGTAGCCGCTGCCTATACCCACCTCGAAGAAGTATGCCAGGTGGTCATACACCTCACGCACGTAGTCTTTCTCAGGGAAGGTGTCGGAAATGCGCTTGCGGAGTTTGCGGTCATCGCTGCTGTTGTGTATGAGCACAGCCCATGCCCGTTTACCATCGCGCCCTGCACGTCCCGCCTCCTGGAAATAGGCCTCGGGCGAGTCGGGACAGTCGATGTGTATCACCAGTCGCACATCTGCCTTGTCTATACCCATGCCAAAGGCATTGGTCGCCACCATCACGCGCCATTTGTCCTCCTGCCACTGCTTCTGTCTGAGGTCCTTGTCGGCAGGCTCCAGACCGGCATGATAGTATGTCGACTTCACACCGTTGCCTGTAAGCCACTGGGCTGTCTCGCGTGTGCGTCGCCTGCTGCGCACATATACTATGGCACTGCCATCCACGCTTTGCAGTATGTGCAGCATCTCTGCATTCTTGTCAGTGGCATGTCGCACTACATAACTCAGGTTGTGGCGTTCGAAACTCATCCGAAACACCCGTCCGTCAGTGAAGTGCAACTGCCGTTGTATGTCGTCTATCACCTCGGGGGTGGCGGTGGCGGTGAGTGCCAGTATGGGGGCATGGGGCACCAGTTTGCGTATGTCGGATATCTGGAGGTAGGAGGGGCGGAAGTCATAACCCCACTGGCTGATGCAGTGTGCCTCGTCGACGGTGATGAAACTCACTTTCATGTGGCGCAATTTCACCTGGAAGAGTTCGGTGCTCAGACGCTCCGGTGATACGTACAACAAACGTACGCCGCCAAACACACTGTTGTCGAGCACGGTGAGCATCTCCTGTCGTGACATGCCACTGTAAAGGGCTGCTGCGGTGATGCCCCGCTTGCGCAGGTGAGCCACCTGGTCTTTCATCAGTGCTATGAGCGGTGTCACCACTATGCATACTCCGTCCTGCATCAGTGCCGGCACCTGGAAGGTTATGCTCTTGCCACCACCCGTGGGCATGAGTCCCAGGGTGTCGTGCCCACTGTGGATGCTCTCTATGATATCTCGCTGAATGCCGCGAAAATCATCATAGCCCCAGTATTTCTTGAGTGTGCTACGGAAAGCATCCAATGCGGTCACTCCTCCTCTGCCGGACGTATATCCTCTATCTGCAGTTGTATGCTGCCGTGTTTGAAGATATTGTCTTCAATGGTATAGGCTATGTCGAAACTGCGCTTCGACTTGATGTAGCGGGCGGCGGCACTCTGACCGAAGGCGATGCCGTTCATCACGTTGTTCGACTTCGTATCTACCAGTTCCAGTTTGATGTGCTCCTGTTCTCTGCCCACCACCTTGCTGGTGCCGAAGTCGTACACCCCGCAGGTGCAGAAGATGGGTTTCTCGTTGCCGGGACCGAAGGGCGCAAATCGTTTCAGGTCATTGTGCAGGCGTTTGGTGCTTATGTCTTTGAAGTCAATCTCTGCATCTATCCTGAGTATGGCTTCGGTCTGTTCGGGTTGGATATGCTCGTCCACATACTGTTGGAACCGGCGTCGGAACTCGTGTATGTTCTCCCATTTCATGGTCAGTCCGGCTGCATAGGTGTGACCGCCGAAGTTGAGCATCAGGTCGCGGCAACTCTTTATGGCGCTGTACACGTCAAACCCTGCCACGCTGCGGGCAGACCCTGTGGCCAGGTTATCGTCGCGTGTGAGCACCACCGTGGGACGGAAGTATATCTCTGTCAGTCGAGATGCCACAATACCTATCACACCCTTCTTCCAGTTTTCGTCATACAGCACTATGCTGTTGCGGTGATGCTGGTTCTCCAGTTTCGCCACTATCTGGTTGGCCTCTTCGGTCATCTGCTTGTCTATGTCCTTACGCTGCTCGTTGTATTCGTTGATGTGCCGAGCCTTGCGCAGAGCCACGCCCAGGTCGCGTTCTATGAGCAGGTCTACACTCTCCTTGCCGTTCTCCATACGTCCGGAGGCATTGATGCGCGGACCTATCTTGAATACGATGTCGCTCATGGATATGTCGCGGCCGTTTAGTCCGCAGATATCAATGATGGCTTTCAGTCCGATGTTTGCATTCTGGTTCAGTTGCTTCAGACCGTGGAATGCCAGTATACGGTTCTCGTCGGTCACAGGCACCAGGTCGGCTGCTATGCTCACGGCACAGAAGTCGAGTAGGGGAATGAGACGTGAGAACGGTATGCCGTTGTTCTTGGCGAA
>CAMHPC010000083.1 GCA_946186945.1 uncultured Prevotella sp. | reverse complement strand
CGAAGAAGTTAACGAACGGTACGCAGGTCTCGAGAGAAGCCAGGTGAGCAGCAGCAGTCATATCCATCACCTCCTGTACAGAACCCTCGCAGAGCATGGCGAAACCTGTCTGGCGGCAAGCCATCACGTCCTGGTGGTCGCCGAAGATACAGAGTGAGTGTGAAGCCAATGTACGAGCCGATACATCGAAGACACAGGGAATCAATTCACCTGCTATCTTGTACATGTTGGGTATCATCAGCAGCAAGCCCTGTGATGCGGTGAATGTGGTGGTCAATGCACCTGCCTGAAGTGAACCGTGAACGGCACCGGCGGCACCAGCCTCTGACTGCATCTCCTGCACGCTGACTGTCTGGCCCCAGAGGTTCTTCCTGCCACGGGCAGCCCATTCATCTACATGCTCTGCCATCGGTGATGACGGCGTGATGGGATAGATGGCAGCTACTTCACTGAACATGTAACTCACATGAGCAGCGGCCTCATTACCATCGCAAGTAATAAATTTCTTTTCTTTTGCCATTGTGTTAATAATAAAATGTTTATAATGCTTTTGCTTGTCTTATATTGTCTAATACAGAAATCCAAACAACCATAGTGGTATCTGTCGGTCATGACCTACCTCGGTGTTGTAGCGAGCCTGATATATATTCGCTATCTCGCGTGGGCGTTGTGGCTGGTGGGCATCGCACACCTGAAACTCATACTTCCCGTCTACTATGTACTGGTGCTCTCTGCTACCCTGACTGATGGTATGGTCTTTCCACAGTGTGTTGACGAAGAAGGTGTCCATCACATCCTGTCGCTTCACATTATTGGGATAGATGGCATATATCAGGTTGGTGTTGTGCAGCATCACCTTGGAGGGCTTGCGGGGGAAATCATTGCCAGGGGGGTATATCAGATTGAGCAGACGAGCGTCTGCCAGATTCTTTATGTAGTGCATCACAGTGGCACGGCTGGTATCAATGTCGTGTGCCAACTGACTGATGTTGGGCGACTGTGGACCGTCTACTGCCAATTGGTAGAACAGTTTCTTTATCCTCGTGAGATATTTCAATTCTATCTGCTTTATCAATAGCACATCCACCTCGATTATCATGTTCATGGTCTTGAGCAGATTTTCGGAATAGTTTCTGTGCTCCTGAAAGAAAGGATAATAGCCGTGATGTAGATAGTCCTGAAAATAATGTTGCGGACTGACATCGGGCAGTATTCGTTTCACTATACGCTCATGGTCGTTAATGATTTCCTCGAGAGTGTATGATGGCAGGTTGAGTTTGGTATGCAGGTTTATAAATTCACGAAACGAATAGCCACGTAGGTTATAACTCTTTACTATGCCATTGAGTTCAGGGTTCTCTTCCTTCAGCCGCATCACGCTGCTACCAGTGAACACTATCTTAAGCATGGGGTAGAGGTCATGACACTTACGCAACTCCCTGCTCCAGTCGGGCTGCTTGAACACCTGGTCTATCAGCAGCACCCTGCCGCCGCTGTGATAGAATTCCTTGGCAAAGTCGGCTATGCCCCGACCCTGAAAATAAAAGTTGTTCATGTTCACATACAGGCACTGACGGTCGCTTACGGCATAGTTCTCCTTGGCATACTGTAGAAGGAAAGTCGTCTTTCCAACTCCGCGTGTGCCCTTGATGCCGATGAGACGGTCATTCCAGTCTATCTCATCCATCAGACTACGACGAACGGGAGCATTCGTGTGCTCTAACAGATAGGCATGTGTGCGAAAAAAAGCTTCCATTATTACTGTGAACTATAAACCACTGCAAAGGTAATGAATATTTCTTAAATTGCCAACTACAGTTTGCAAATTATAAAAAAATGGCTACTTTTGCACCATATCTTTGATATTAGTCATGAAAGTTCATATCTTTAATCCGGAACATGATGACGTATTGGCTTACAATAATGTCATTCCCACTCCTTCCCACCGTGTACGCATGCTCAGGATGAACATGGCTTTTCTGCCATCGTTGTGGGCAGACGAGGGCGATGTGGTGCTGGTGGATGATGTGGATTATGCCATTAAGGCATACACGCGTTGCGCGTTGCCATTGCCTGGCGTCCTGTTCCTTTCACACGATGAATTGAAAACCATGATTTCCAAGGGTGCGACCATAGACGAAGTGCTACCTTGGGGGTGGGACCGCAAGGTGATAAAGGAATTAAAGAAGTGTGGCATACAATCAGATCTCTTGCCTGATGAAGAGACCTGTGAGCAAATAAGACTCCTCTCGTCGCGTACATCGCAGATGCAGGTGGTGGAGAAACTTTCATTTCCATTTGCTGTGGGAAAGGTAGTGAAGGCTGTGTCGTGTGACGAGGTGTGCTACATTCTCAGCAAACAGCAGGGTGGGGTGGTGAAGGCACCATGGAGCAGCAGTGGCAGAGGGCTGCGTTTCCTATCCTCGGCACCAACCGATGCCGAGAAGGCATGGATATCACGTGTCATCGACAGACAGGGGGCAGTCACCGTAGAACCATGCTACAACAAGGTGATGGACTTCGCCATGGAATTCTATACTGATGGCAACAGTGTGAGGTATATGGGACTATCGGTTTTCGACACCAGGCACGGTGCATATCAGGGAGGTTTTATCGCTACAGAAGGACAGAAGAGAGAAATGCTCAACAAGTATCTGTTGACTACACCTGGTGATGATGTATTGGAAGAACTGTCGGCTGCACTGCCTGCTGTTCTTAACGAATATTTGGGTGGCTGCTACCATGGACCGCTTGGGGTGGATATGATGGTGGTGAGGCATAATGGACAATATAAAATAAATCCATGTGTGGAAATAAACCTCAGGCGGACAATGGGACACATGGCCTTGGACATTCACACATCAGACACCATACCTGTGCGACACATAAATATCGCGTTGGATACGGTGTTCAAACTAAAAATCACCACACCAGAGGTACCTTACGTGAAGGTTTATTAATAACTCACGTGCTGATTTATATGGTGTATATGTATGCACAGTAGCCTACTACCACTATAGCCACCAATATCAAGAAGTAATAGAGTGCCTTCTTTATCTGTTTCTTGCGTTTGATGGCGTGCAGACTCTGACTCTTAAATCTTTCAGAAGAGTCCATATTCTGTTTGCGCATCTTGCTTACTTCGCTAGATTTGTGGTGATGATGGTGGTGAATCGATTCCTGTGTTGAACTTGCTACACTCATTTGTTCTCCTACATTTATATAGTTTGTTTTTGTCTTGCAAATGTACGACATACTGTATATTTATAGAAGTAACAATAGTTAAGTTTTGTTAATTTGTTTAATTTATACAAAAAAGTCCGCATCCATATCAGATGCGGACTATCATTACATAAATCAATCAATTGTCAGAAAATCACTTTTCTGCCTTTATGTATGTATATACCATGACGTGTAGGCTTGTTTATCTCTCTACCGCTCAGGTCATACCATTTATCATTTTCTACAGTGACAGTTGCTGTCCTGATGCCGGTAGTTGCTGAAATAACGACAGGAACATCTGTAGTGTAATCAGCGTCCTCTATGTAGTATCCGTGATTGGTGAATGTCACACCGTCCCACAGACGTTTTGCCTCGCTTCCATTGTCGAAACGGGTAATAATGAGGTTAGAAGGCAATTCTTGTGTTTTGGTTTGCACATATTTATATATATATTTGCCATTGGCTGCCTTGCCTTTGAGTGTCATGGCATCGCCAGGCCATGCGCCTATCGAGGTATACGCCTCACCGCCGCCGAGGTCGCCCCACACCCACACGTTGTATATGCCTTCGGTGGCTGTCTCGAGGAATATAGACACTTCGTCAGAACTCTCCAGATACGGGGTGTAGTCGTCTACACTTGGCTCAGGTATCGTCTCTTCAGGGTATACTCCTTTCACATACACGCGGTAGCCCTTTGCTTCGAGTTGGAATGTATTGGTGGTATTAAATGTTTCCTGTTTTCTGCTCACGCCACGCTCTATGCTCTCACTGTTGAGCCACAGACTCCAGTCGCCAGATGTCAGACCGGTGATGGTGGCGTTGCCTGCGGTCGTAGCAAAATTGATAATCACCATCACCTCGCTGGTACCGCTCTTCCTGCGGTATGCCAGTACGCTGGTGTTGTTGGTCACCGTGAGCCATTCCACGGTAGGATTGGCAGATGGTGTCTTGGAGTCAGAGAGAGCGGGCACGCTGTGCTTCAACGCAGTGAGTGTGCGCAGCGTGTTGCGCATCTTCTCATCCTTTGTGTTCCAGTTGATTTTGGTGTCATTGAAATAGTCGAGTATCTGGTTGCCACCTGTCTCTTGTCCGTTGTATATCATGGGCATGCCATAGATGGTATATGCCATGACAGCAAGTGGATAGCGGTTGGCTCCGTACTGTTGTGTAAGGGTTTTGCCACCGTCGTTGAAGTTTTGGTCGTGGTTGGTCAGATACAACATTCTGCCAAAGGTGATGTTGCTCGAGGCATTGAGCATATTGGTAGCAAAGGTTTTCATTCGTGCTGCAGCATTGCCACTGGGTCCGAAGTTTTGCATGTTACCCTGGAATGCCCATGCATAGTCATAATCGAAGCCTGCGTTCTTCAGGCGTGTCACGTCCTGTGCTATGTCTGTCTCGCCAAGGAAACTGATAGTCTTTCCGCTCTTGTAATTCTTAATCAGAGGAATGGCATTCTGCCAGTAACTCGTTGGGATGTAAGAACTGCTGATATAGTCGCAGCGGTAACCATCCACATCACATTGGTCTATCCAGAACTTCAGACAGTCGTTCATGGCATTTACCAGTGCGCTGTTGTTGTAGTTCAACTGCCACACGTCTTTGTAGTTGTTGGGGTGTATCATCTGCCCACCGCTTGTGGCGTAGTACTCAGGGTGTGAAGTCACCCACTCGGCATTGGTGGCAGTATGGTTGGGCACCCAGTCGAGCCATACTTCCATGTGCAGTTGGTGTGCATGCTGTACAAAGGCTTTCAGGTCGGTTATTGTTCCATACTTGGGATTAGTCTTCTGAAAACTTGTGGCTGCGTAAGGGCTGTTGCTGGTGCCACGGGGATAGATAGGCATCAGCCACACGATGTCTACGCCAAGAGCCTTGAGTTCTTCCAATTTGTTGCTAGCAGCGGCAAATGTGCCCTGCTCTGTGAATGAACCTACGTTCATCTCGTATATCACGCGGTGTCCCTCGGTATAACTGGCTGTGCTGCTGTTTATCTGGTCCACGTAGTCGGCACCACGCATGTTGAGCGCGGTGAAGAGCAAAAGCAATGTTATTATCGGATAGTGTAGTGATATTTTCATGACGATTTTTGATTTATGTTAAAAGTGGTCGACCGCTCTTCACAGAGCGACCGACCACGCTCTAATTTACTTTAATGTATAGATATTTATCGGCTCAGAGTGTTCCATCCATTTGCTGTAACCTCAAAATAGTAGTCTCCACCAGTGGTGATGGCAGGACCGTCTATTTGGTTGCCACCGCCATTGTCGTTGAGAATCAGGTTGTACACATTGCCCTCGTCATTGTATGTGAATACGAGTGCTTCCATGCCACCTATTGCCTCTGTGGTGTAACTGCTATTTCCTGGCCAAGCGCCGAAGAGTTCGGGCAGGTTGTCACCCCACGCATAGAGTCCAACAGATGACCACCCGGTATTGTTCACAATGTATATTTTGTGACCCTGTGGCTGTGGCTCTGGTTCTCCACCTCCGCTACCTCCGCCATTGTTGGGATCTATCATCTCGTAACCACCGTCGAACAGACGGATATAAATATCATGGTCTATCGTCTGGTTCAGGTCGCTCCATTGCACACCATTATTGTTGTTGTTGACTATGAAGTTGTAGGTCAGACCAGTATTAGCCTCGCCCAGATCGAAGTAGATATAGTCAATGCCATTGATAACCTGTGCGCCTGTGGGAGGTGTCATGCCTGGCCAAGCGCCGAAGAGTTCGGGCATGCCATCAGCCCAAGCATAGAGTGCTAAGTCAGTCTGGGTCGACTCGTTGAGGATGAAGAGTGCGTAGCCATCGTGTTTAATCACGGGCTCTGATCCAATTTCTTCTACGCCTTCAGCTGTCACACGCAGCCAGAGGTCACGGTCGAGGGTCACTTTGAAGTCTGCCAACTGCACACCACCACCATTATTGTTGAAGATAAGGTTCTCTACCAGACCCTCGTTGCCTTCACCTACGTCAAACAGTGTCCAGTTCACGCCATTGTGCTCCCATGTGCCTACAGGTGCTGCACCAGGCCAGCCACCGAAGAGTTCTGAATCTCCCCATGCATAGAGAGCAATGGCGCTCCAACCGGTCTGGTCGTCCACGTAGATGCGGTAGCCGTTGCGAGCGGGTTCGGGCTTCTCGCCTCCCTGCCAGTAGTAACTCTCCCAGCGCTGTCCCCAAATGTTGGTGAAAGTGCCTACTGCGGGGTTGTCGGTGTGGTTTGCCACCTCACCATTGATAGTGTACTCATGACCCTGAGCCTTGGACACGAAATGGAAACCATCGGACAATGTGGCTCCGTCGACAAATGTGCTGGGGTCAAGATAAATGCCCCACTTGTCATTGGTGTTGGGAGCTTTGGTCAGCAGCCATTCAGGATTGTCAACGGCTGCTTCTTCACCGCCATTGAACGCACCAACGATGTATATCTCCTCATCGGGAGTAGTGCCGAAGGGTGCAATAAACTCCAGGAGAATACGATCCGCACGCGTCTCAAACTGCTGCAGTTCATGGTCGAACACGATGTCTTCCTTGTCCGAGCAACTGCTGAAAAGGCCAGTAAACGCCAGCAGTGAAAGTATCAGACTATATATTTTCTTGTTCATGATTGTCATTTTTTATGATTGATGCTTAGTAATTGGGGTTCTGTATCAAACCGGGATTGACTGAGAGAGCCGACTGAGGCAGAGGATACCATTCGTACTTGCGGTCGCGCTGTGCAGGCAGGCTGAGGCCTTCCTCGGTAGCACGTCCCCAGAACCACCACTGACCCTGAGTGAACTTGTCGAAACGGCGCAGGTCGGTACGACGGCGGTTGCCTTCGCCCAGATATTCCTTACCCCATTCTGAGAGCACCCAGTCCATATCGAAATCGGTATATCCGGGTCCGGGTATGCTGAGGGCTGCAGTGCGGTCGGCGGATGTGAAGTAGCGCTGACGGATGGCATCGATGTATTTCTTAGCCTCGGCACTGTTGTTCTTGCGCATCTCACACTCGGCAACATTAAGGTAAGCCTCTGCCAGACGGAACTGTACATCGTCGATAGACTTGAAGCCACCTTTCTCGTCATTGGGATAGAGAGGATATTTCACGAGACGAACACCTGAGTTAGTCTCACCCCAGCGTGGACTCATCACCACCTCGAGGTCGCGGCCCAGGTTCTGGAACGCACCTATCTGGTCTACATAAACCAGTTCCTGACCATCACGGTCGGCATCTGCCAGAAGTGCATCGCCCTTGCCGAAATTGGCGCGCATAGGACCTTTCAGGAACATACCGGGACCGTGAGTCTTGGTGTTTACGTCATACACGTAGTTCTGCTTGCGGATGTCGCGGTCGTCGAAACGCTCGTATGGAGCACCAAGTTTGTCGCCGTAGCCACTACCATCGATATTGATGAATGGCTTGGCACCGGTAGTACCACCCTGGGGTTGTATGATACCGCTGTTGTCGTAGGAAGGAACCAGACAAACGCAGTTCCATGCACCGATACCGTCGTAGGTCTGTCCGAAGTAGTCGCCGTAGCCATACCACATACCCACCATGGTACGCACGTTTGAGATGGCATTGGCTGCACCCAGACCATCCTCTGCTGCCAGAGAGAAGATCACCTCGGGGCTATGCACGTTGTCCATGCTGTAGATGTTGCGGTAGTTTTCTTCGAGAGAGTAGTTGCCGTACTTGCCATTGATAATCTCCTTTGACAATGCCTCACACTCGTCATAACGATCCACTCCAGTGAAGAGTTTAGAGTTGAGGAGCAGACGGGCCTTGAGCAAGCGGTTCATACCCTGGTTGGCGCGATTGATCATAGTGTGATTGGCATCGTCCACTGGCAGTGCGCTGACAGTCTCGTCGAGTTCGGTAGCAATGAATTCGTAAATCTTATTGCAGGAAGTGTCCCAGTCTGCGTCTGCTGTACCTGGTACTTCGCTGCCAGCCGAGGTGTTCAAAGGCAGTGCACCGCCCCAGAGTTCAAACAGACAGTAGTAGTTCCATGCACGTATGGTACGTACTTCTGCCACATAGCGGTCCAGGCTTTCCTTAGACATACCCATGCTACCTGCGTCCAGACCCTCCATGTCGCTGAGAAGCAGATTGGCAAGTCCTATTGCTGTCCATGCGTTCTCCCATGCGTCCTCGATGATAGTAGACTCTGAGTTCCAATTGTGCCAAGAGAGCACGGTTTTCATTGCTTCGTCCCAGCCCCAGTTGCCATAATTCCAGCAACGCCATGTTATCTGGTCGGCGGGATATTCAGAGAGGTGGAAGAAGTTTTCACCGGCAAGTGTCGATGAGGTCTGATTGTATATGGCGGCCACGGCACCCTGCACACTCTTCTCATCCTGATAGTACACGGAAGCGTCTATGCGGTCAAATACCTTCTCATCAAGGTCGGTGCAAGCAGTGGCTCCCATACCGATGGCCAAAGCGATGAGGCTATATTTTATTGCTTTCATAATGATTGTTCGTTTTTATATTATTAGTGGAAGCGAAGTGTTACACCAAGGCTGACCTGAGTGGCCTGGGGATAAGCACTGTTGGTATCGATACCAGGAGTGATACCGGTGGAGGTAACTATAGAGGGGTCGTTACCTTCATAAGCAGTGAGCGTGAAGACGTTCTTGGCGGTGAGGTAGATGCGGAGACTCTCTATCAGTTCACGTTTCTTCGGAGTGAAGGTATAGCCCAGTGTCACGTTGTCCAACTTGAAGAAGTTACCGTTCTCGAGGAAGTAACTGGAGATGATACCACCACCAGAGTTGACGTCGCTATAGTCGGTATAGGCGGTGCGCAGCACATTGTCGGTACCGCAACCCTTCAGACCCATACCATACTTGCGCATGTTGAATATCTTGTAACCCAGAGCGCTACGGAAGAGCAGACTCAGATCCCAGTTCTTGTATGAGAGTGAGTTGTGCCATGAGAGGAAGTGCTGGGGAGCACCGTTGCCGATGTTGCGCTTCCACGAGGGGTCGGCCTGTGCAGCGGGCACTTTATTGCCATCGTTGTCATAGATCAGAAGCATGCCGTTCTCATCCACACCGGCGTGCTCATAACCGTAGAACTGGCCAATCTTAGCTCCTTCCTCTACACGGAAGAAATATTCGCTTGTACCCACACCTGGCTTTTTGTACAGATCAAGATATGCCATCTGATACACATCGCTCGAAAGCTTCGTCAGTTTGGTGCTGCCAGTACTCCAGTTGATGCCTGTAGTCCATTTCACTGGTGACTTGTGAAGCACGTCGAAGTCGAGAGCGACTTCCACACCGGTATTCTTTGTAGTACCTACGTTCACGAGGATATTGCTGTATATGAATGGGGGCTGCGGAGCAGTGTAGTCGTAAAGAAGATCCTTTGAGCGACGGTCGAAATACTCAACGCTACCACGCAGACGACCGTTCACTGCCACAAAGTCAAGACCCACGTTGAATGCAGTAGACTTCTCCCAAGCCAAGTCGGGATTGGCGTTTACGCTGGGAGCGTAGCCATTAATCCAGGCTCCGTTCATGTAGTAAGCACCATAACCACTGTATGTGGACAGAGACTGGTAAGCATCGAAGTCGGAACGACCGGTGACACCATAAGACACGCGGGGCTTCAGACTTTGGAATACATTTGCCACGCTCTCTGCAAAGGGGGCGTTCGTGATTTCCCAAGCAATAGATGCTGAGGGGAAGTTACCCCACTTGGTGTTGGTACCAAACTTTGTGCTACCTTCGCGACGTATAGAGGCAGAGGCGAAGATCATGTCGTCGAAGTTGTAGTTCACACGACCGAAGAAACCTATCAGTGTGGACTGAGAACGACCTGCCCAAAGGTTGGCTTTACCTTCGGCGAGGGCAGTACCGTTGCCAATGCCATGATAAGACATTACGTCATATACGAAGCCCTTGTTCTCCTCACCGGACTGCTCCCACTCAGCACGCTCCCAAGAGTAGCCGAGAACGGCTTTTAACTGGTGCTTGTTGAGGGTGAGTGTATAGTTGACGAGCCACTCCAGACGGTTGGTCCAGTTTTTGGAATAGTTGATGTTGGCGCGACCGGCATAGCCGTTCCAGAAGGATTCGCTGGAGGTGGTAGGAGTGTAGAAGTTAGACTTCAAGTCATTGTACTGAAGGGCATAACTCAGAGAGGTGTTCAGAGTGTGGTGGTCCAACTTCAGTATGTTGAGTTTCACGTCGGCATTACCCAAGAGGTATACGCGGTCGCCGTTAGAGTCGTTCTCTTTCAGGTCGTTCACGGGGTTGTGAATGTCTGTGGGAGAGTTGGGCTGAAAGTATGTACCATCGGGGTTGTAGACGGGTATGGTGGGGTTCATGGTCAGTGCAGTGTCGAAGAGACCGTCATTGCCCCACTTCTCGTGTACCTTACGTGCCGAGAGAGATGCGTTTACCTGCAGGTAGTTGTTGAGCAGACGCTGCTCGCCTACGAAACGACCACCGTACTCCTCACGACCGGAAACGATATCCAGACCGTTACCCTTCTTATAGTTGAGAGACAGACCGAAATAGCCGTTCTTGTTGCTGCTGTCGATAGAGATGTACTGGTTGAGGTTGTAACTGGTGCTGCGGGTGATTTCGTCCCACCAGTCGGTGTCGCCTCCGTAGTCCATACCGCGACGTGAGCGACGGAACTCATCAGTGGTCAGGATTTCAGGTTTTGCCTTGGCAAAGTTGAGTGCTATGTAACTGTCGTATGTCACATTTGTCACACCTGCTGTACCTGAACCCTTCTTTGTGGTCACCAGTATCACACCATTGGCACCGCGGGTACCATAGATTGCTGCTGAACCGGCATCCTTCAGTACGGTGATAGACTCCACGTCCTGTGTGGCAATATTGCGCAGGTCGCCACCGGCAATACCATCGATCACAATCAGAGGTCCGTTGCTGGCTTTCAGAGAACCAGCACCGCGCACCTGGAAGTCGGTCATGGCATTGGGGTTGGCATCGGCAGTAGAAGCCACGTTCAGACCAGATACCTTACCTGCAATAAGTGCCATGGGGTCGCTGGCTGCACCTTGGTTGAACTGGTCTTTGCTGATTTGTACTACAGAACTGGAAATCTCTTTCTTGGCAAGTGAACCGTAGCCCACCACCACCACCTCGTTGAGCAGAGCAACATCCTCTGTGAGGTGTACTTCCATTCCGTCCTTGGCAGCAACCTCCTGGGGGTTGAGACCGATGTAACTGACCACGAGCATGGCACCCGGCTGGCAGTTGATGGAGAAGTTACCATCAATGTCGGTCACTGTACCTCCCTGGGTGCCTTTCACTGTCACGGTAGCGCCTATCACGCCCTCGCCAGTGTCGTCAATCACATGACCACGAATGGTGGTCTGTGCCGAAACATCCAAGGCAAAAAACATCACCGCAAGACTGAGAATCAAGCGATAGCATAGATTTTTTGTTCTTTTCATTTTGACTTAGGTTGTA
>CAMHPC010000082.1 GCA_946186945.1 uncultured Prevotella sp. | reverse complement strand
ACGCTCGCAGTTCTCTTCGCCAGAGGTGGACCCGGAGATACTCTTACCGGCTGATGAGCGACAACTGCGCCGCGGACACTACTATGACGTGCTAATCAATGACGCTACGGAGTTCGACCTCTTCGGCTCGGTCATCCAACCGCATGCCTTCACCGTATGACTACCCTTCATGAAAAAGTACCCCAAAAGAATAAAAAATGCTTTTGCCCTTTCAGGGCGAAAATAATGTGAGTTTCTTTACCCAGGGCGTTGCCCTGGGCTGGCTGCTTGTTGGCCTTTCAGGCCGTTTCCCTCTCATAGGGATTTGCTATCCAGATACCCGCGCCCCGAAGGGGCGCAAGCATTGATATTTAAAAAGATGAACAACAAGGAATATATCGCAAAACTCGCTGAGGCTATACGCTATACCGCGGAGGACGCGCAGACACTCACCGACAGTCTGGTGGATGCACTGAGGACCCAGATTGATGCACAACAGCAACTCGTGGTGACCGACTTCGCACGCTTCTACGTGGAGAAAAACTACGAATACATAGCCGACGATGAGAAAACAGGTAAACGGATGCTCTATCCGCCGAAACTCGTGCTCTGCTACGAGACTCTGTACCAGGCGGGCGACAGCCAACCGCAGATAGCAGCAACCGAGGTGGCACGGGCACTGGCAGAACAGCGGAAGATATCGCAGGGTGAGGCAGAGATGCTGTTGCACCAGTTCTTCCTGACGCTACTCGCTGCCATAAATACGGAAAAGACGGTGAAGGTGAAAGGCTTGGGGCAGTTCCGACTGGCTCCGAAGAAGGAGAAGGACTATTTCATCTTTACACCCGACAATGCTCTGCGAGATTTCATCAACCGACATTTCGCACACTTCGCACCCACACCCATCTCTCCCGACATCCAGTTTGATGACATGCCACAAGGGCGCATGGCGATAGAAAAGGAGATACCAGAAAAAACCTCTTCTGAAAACTCCGAAAACTCTGAAAAATCCGAGCATTCTGAGTATTCAGAGTACTCCGAAAAATCCGAGTATTCCGAGTATTCCGAGTACTCAGAGTACTCTGAAAACTCTGAAAACTCTGAAAACTCCGAAAACTCCGAGTACTCTGAGCACTCTAAAAACTCCGAGCACTCAGCCCTCTCAAAAAGGGTGCGGTATGCTGTTGTGGCAGCGGCTGCCGTGGTGCTGCTGCTGATAGGGTGGGTGGTGCTGAGCCCCTCTGCCGACGACTCGCAGAATACTGCCCCCACCGAACAGACCACTGCCCCCACCGACACCATACAGCCTGCCCCGACTGCCGAGAAGCAGGAGGACGAGCAACTGTTGGCTGATGCCAACGAGGCTGTGAAATACGGTGGATATAAGATAGTGGCTGTAGACACCGTGCTGGTGATGCAGGCGAAGCAGTCGTTGGAGATGGTGGCTGTCAATTTCTTCGGCTCACCACAGATGGTGCCTTACATTAAAGCTCTGAACGACGGCATAGAACAGGTGGATGTGGGCACGCGCCTGCGCATACCACGCCTGGAACCGAAATGACGGCTATACGCCACAGAAATCCCCTCTGTTAATTAGTTTTCAAGAGTATGCTGGTGGCTCCTATGGTGAAGATAGAGCCATCCTCCAGATAACGGGTCTCGCGGTCGGCGAGTATCTCGTTGTCTACGAATGTGCCGGTATTGCTCGGACCGTCGCTCAGTATATAGCGCAGCCGCCCCTTCTTGTCGCGACGCACATCGATGCAGCAGTGTAGCATGTCCATGCTCGGGTCGCGCGTCTCGATGGGGACGGTGGTCTTGCTGCCTTTCATGTATCTGCCTATGGTGTTCCTGCCCATGCTCAGCGGCAGCACCTGCTTGTAGTGAAACACATTCTCTATCACTACTATATGTGCCACACCCTCGCCCGATGCAGGCGCGTCCTGCTGCTGTTCGGCACGGCGGGTGTCGCGCAGGGCAGACACACCTATGCGTATGCCAAACTCCTTATGGCAGGCAGGACACTCGAATATCAACGACTGTCCTGCCTCGTATCGTGTCTCATCGAAGGTGATGAACTCATCACACTTCGGACATCGCACTCTCTTCATTTCTCCTCCATCACCCAGCACCGCTGGAAATAAGGATTGTCGCTATGGCTGCGTATGGCACTGTATGCCTCAGACTGACTGGCATAGCGACCGCTCACCACATTGCCATTGCCCAGCACCTCGGCGTCAACACCTGTGGCACACACCTGCTCGGCATAGGCACGGGCATTGGCCTCGGGCAGAGCACTCGCCAGCACTATCCTAAATGGCAACACACTCTCCTGGGCAGGCATGACATTCATACCTTCGCTCAGTGCCTTGCCAAAGAGCAGGTAGTGGGAAGTGTCGGTGGCAGAGGGCTCGCTGCTGTCTGCCGACTGGGCGAACAGGCTGAGACCTGCCACCTGAGAGGGCTGCACCATCTGAAGTGAGGAGCGGGTGGCAACAAACACACCAAGGGCTGCCACTGCCACTACGGCAGCACGACGTGCCATGCGGGCCCACTGCCAGCGGTGCATAGACACCTCCTGTGCCACAGGCTCGCCAACCACCTGACCCTCGCGAACGGCAAACTCCAGTCTGCCAAGTCCGTAGAGGGTGGGGGTCATCACACCACCGTCGTAGGGGGTGAAGAGCAGATGACCGTCGGTATTGCGCTCCAGCGCACCAAGGTTGCACAACTGCACACGCTCACCACGGTCCAGGGCACTGCGCAGTGTCTCCACATGCTCCTGCACACGGTGCTGAGCCTCGGGGAAACTCATGTCGTATGCCTCCATGAACGACTGTGCCAGCAGACTGTCGTCGGTCACTATATGCTCGTTGAAACCCAACAGACGGCAGGGAGGGGCAAACACACCACTCGCCTCATCGTACTGAGCACACTCGTAACGGGTGACGAAAGCACCTACACCAGGCACTACCACACAGTCGGTGCCTAATAGTAATGTCTCTATATGCTGTCCTAATAATAACATGATATACTGTTTTTTTTTATTGATTCTGATTTATGAGAAGAAACCGAGCAGGGCACCCGCTGCCACCGCCGAGCCTATCACACCAGCCACGTTCGGACCCATGGCGTGCATCAGCAGGAAGTTGTGGCGGTCGTACTCCAGACCGATATTGTTGGATATACGGGCACTCATGGGCACCGCACTCACACCGGCATTACCAATGAGCGGGTTGAGTTTCTTGTCCTTAGGCAGGAAGAGGTTCATAAACTTCACAAACAAGATACCGCTGCTGCTGGCGATGATGAATGCCATGGCACCGAGCACGAAAATCTTGATGGTGTTGAGGGTGAGGAACTCGCTCGCCTGGGTGCTGCAACCCACAGTCAGACCCAGAAGTATCACCACCACATCGTTCAGAGCACTGCCGGCAGTCTTGGCGAGACGGGTAGTTTTGCCACTCTCCTTGAGCAGGTTGCCGAAGAACAGCATGCCAAGCAAGGGCAGGCCCGACGGCACAATGAACGTGGTGAGCAGCAGACCGATGATGGGGAAGAGGATGCGCTCCGTCTGACTCACGCTGCGTGCAGGCTTCATGTGTATCACACGCTCCTTCTTAGTGGTGAGCAGACGCATCAAGGGCGGCTGTATCACGGGCACCAGAGCCATGTACGAATAGGCACACACGGCGATGGCACCCATCAGGTTGGGTGATAACTTCGATGACAGGAAGATGGCGGTAGGACCGTCGGCACCACCGATGATGGCGATACCGGCTGCCTGGTTGGGTTCGAAACCCAGTGCCAGTGCCACCATGTAAGCACCGAAGATACCAAACTGTGCCGCAGCACCTATGAGGATGAGTTTGGGGTTGCTGATGAGCGTAGAGAAGTCGGTCATGGCACCTATGCCGAGGAATACCAACGGCGGATACCAACCCTGGCGCACACCCTGGTAGAAGATGTTGAGCACGGAGTTGTCCTCGTACAGACCAATCTCCAGACCAGCCTCTGCCTTGAAGGGGATATTGCCCAGGATGATACCCAGACCAATGGGCACCAGCAAGAGGGGCTCGAAATCCTTCTTTATGGCGAGCCAGATAAAGATGCCGCCTACGATAATCATGGCTATGTTGGGCCATGTGGCGTTTGCAAATCCTGTGTAGGTCAGGAATTCATTGAAGTTGTTTACGATGAAATCTATAAATCCCATGGTGATATCATCCTATAGTTATGAGTACTGCACCTTCCATCACTGTGTCGCCACGTGCCACGAGAACGGAGGTCACTGTGCCACTGTTCTCTGCCTCTATGTTGTTCTGCATCTTCATCGCCTCGAGCACCAGCACGGTGTCGCCGCTCTTCACAGCATCGCCCACAGCCACCTTCACCTCGGTGATGGTGCCAGGCAGCGGAGCCAGCACCTTGGCGCCACTGCCCACGGCAGCGGCAGGGGCAGCAGCACGGGGGGCGGCGGGGGCGGAAGCAGGAGCCGGGGCAGCAGCATGAGGTGCCTCTACCTGAACGCGACGCTGACTGCTCGTGGCCTTGATGGGCTGCTTGAGTTCCACTTCGAAGGGTATGCCGTTTACGCTCACCTTTGCCATGCTACCCTCTATCTCTTCTATCTCTACTTCGTAGTCTACTCCCTCTACGGTATATTGGTATTTGTTCATAGTGTATGATATGCGTTTTTTTATTGTCTTATACTCTTGTCCAGTTGCTATGCTTGGGATGGATAGTGATGATGCCACTCTCCACATCGTGCACATCGTCCTGATACTGCTTCAGTGCCATGCTTATCACGGCTATGTACACCTCCTTGTCTATGCCGTGGGTGCGCAGGCCGTCCTTCAGTATCACACCTGTCTTGTGTGTCAGGTCGCTCACCTCATCCTTCACTGCCTTCACACTCTTGATAGGCTCGATCTCCTTCAGAGCCTGCTTGTGACGCATATAGGCACCGAAGATGGTGAAGAAGACAAACAGCAGTGCCAGACACGAGAATACTATGCCCACTCCGAGCACGGTGATACCGAAACCATGGGGGTCGTCGCGCTTGATACGCTGCACCAGCGACTCCTCCACCTGGATGTAGTTCTCCATGCCGGGGGTCACGGCATCGGCAGCCTTCACCACCCACTCAAACGAACCGTCGCGCTTGCAGGCATACGAGGTGTTCTCTGCCAGCACGGGCACCGTCACACTGTCCAGCAGGTCCACGGCATTGCCATCGTATAGGGCTATCCATACCGGGGCAGTGCCGTCAGCCTTCACACTCAGGTGGGTGCCACCCTTGGCAGGACTGCTGTTCAACCACAGTAGCAGGTGCTGACGACCGGAGAGTTGCGTGCGCTTCTCAGTGTTGGGTATCATGCTCATGCGCTTCATGCGCTCGGGCACACTCATCTGCTTGTCAAGCACGGCACGGTCGGTGGTGATGTACATTCCGCGTATGTTGTACGTGGAGTGAGACACATTGGCTATCTCCAACCACGCCCCGTGGTTGCCGTACTCGTCCACTATGCTCTGGCTGTTGTTTAGGAGCACCTCGTTCAGACGGATGCTCTTCGACACCTGCGCATAGGCAGACGGCATAAATAGCAATGCGATGAAATATGTCAGTAGACGTCTCATTGATGTATTGTGTGTTTTTATTCTTTATCCACAGAAAAATAGTATCACCAACTGGGCGGTGAGGATGCGCAGGAACATGCTCAGCGGATAGACGGTGCTGTAGCCCACGGCAGGTGCCTCACGAGTGCATATCTGGTTGGCATAGGCGAGGGCAGGGGGGTCGGTGTAGGTGCCTGCCAGCATACCCATGATGGTGAAGTAGTTGAACTTGTAGCGCAGGCGGGTGAGGGTGCCTATTAATAAAATAGGTATGATGGTGATGAGGAAACCGGAGTACACATACTTCAGACCGTCGCCGGCAACCACGGTGTCCCAGAAGCCGGCACCCGCCTTGATGCCCACACTCGCCAGGAACAGTACCAGACCTATCTCGCGCAACATCATGTTGGCACTCGTGGTGGTATAAGTGACCAACTTCACACGGTAACCGAAACGGCCGATGAGGATGGCGATGATCAGAGGACCGCCGGCAATGCCCAACTTCATGGGCACGGGCATACCGGGTATGGCGATGGGAAGGGCGCCGAAGATGATACCCACCAGTATACCCACGAAGATGGTGGCAATGTTGGGGGCGTTCAGACGATGAGCACTGTTGCCCATTATCTCCTCCACACGCTTCACGTTGTCCTCGGGACCTACCACCATCACACGGTCGCCGATATGGAAATGGTGGTTGCGGCCGGCAAAGAGGTCGATGCCGTGGCGTGTGATGCGCGTCACGTTCACACCATACAGACTGCTGAAGTGCATCTTGCCAAGGGTCTTGCCGTTCATCGAGGGTTTGGTCACCACTATGCGGCGCGACACCATGGGCTGAGCCTCCAACTCATACTTCCACTCCTCGTCCACCACCGGACCGATGAATGCCTTGACTGGCTCAGAGTCAGCCTCGGCACACACTACCAGTATCTCATCGCCTATCTCAAACACAGTGTCGCGGTTGGGGATGCTCACCACGCCATTGTGAAGGATACGTGTGCACACGAAGTCGCGGTTCAGAAACTCGCTTATCTGCATCAGCGTGCGCCCTGCCAGGTAGATGTTGTCCACCTTCAGGTGCATCACAAAGGGTTTCTCGTGGGGATTGGCAGCCTCCTCGTCCTCCAACTGCTTATCCTCTACACTCAACTTCACACGGCACAGGTAGCGCACGGCGATAGTGGCGCAGATGATGCCCACCACACCCAGAGGATAGGCACAGGCATAACCCGATGCTATCTCAGGCACACTGTCGCCATACACATTGGTCAGTGCCTCGGAGGCAGCACCCAGACCGGGGGTGTTGGTCACGGCTCCATAGAGAGTGCCCACAAGCATGGGGAGGGTGTCTCTGTTTGAGGTGTCGAAAAAGGCATAGTAACATGCGAACATCACCACTATGTTGAGCAATATACATGCCGTGGACAGAAGGTTCAACGTCACACCGCCCTTCTTGAAACTCTCAAAGAAACCAGGACCTACCTGCAAACCTATCATGAAGACAAAGAGTATCAGACCAAAGTCTTGAATGAAGGTAAGTATGGGCAGGGGTGCAGTGAAATGGAAATGACCTGCCACAATGCCGGCAAAGAGCACAAAGGTCACTCCAAGGGAGATGCCGAAAAACTTAACTTTGCCCAAGTATACACCCACTGCTATCACACAGGCGTAAAGAAGGGCTATATGAGCCACAGACTCGTTGTTGGTGAATAATTCGTAAAGCCAGTCCATTAGGTATGATTGTTCAAATTACGTGCAAATTTACATCTTTTTTCTCGCACTGAATCATTTCACGCGAAAATATTTTTGAGATTCTTGCATCTTTATCTTTTTTTATAAAAAGTGAATAAAAAAAGTGCTTTTTCTTTTAGCAATCAGAAAAAACATGCTAACTTTGCATTCTTGCGATAAGTGTGCTCTCTCGGCACGTGCGCAACTATGAAATACACCATATCTATAAAATATTTACACTATGTCAAACAACAAACAAAGACTCTTCGATGAGTTTCAATCACCCTCTACGCAGGAATGGCTTGACAAGATACAAGTGGACCTGAAAGGGGCAGATTTCAACAAACGACTGGTCTGGAGAACTAACGAAGGTTTCAACGTGCAACCGTTCTACCGCCGTGAGGACGTGCTGAAACTGAAGACTCCCGACGCCCTGCCTGGCGAATTCCCCTTCGTCAGAGGAAACAAAAAGGATGATAACTCGTGGTATGTGCGCCAGAACATCAAGGCGGACGATGCCAAGGCTGCCAACGAAAAGGCACTCGATATCCTCAACAAGGGTATCGACTCACTCGGTTTCCGTATACCGGGCGACAAGGTGAGCGCTGAGTTTGTCAGCACCCTGCTCTGCGGCATAGAGTGCGAGTGCGTGGAGGTGAACTTCACCACCTGTCTCAGACATGCCGAGCAACTGGCAGAGATACTCGTGGAATACTTCAAGGCTAAGGGCTACGACAATAATAAACTGGTGGGCTCCATCGACTTCGACCCCATCGAGAAGATGATGATGAAGGGGCGCGATACCGAGGCTCTCATCGATACCGCTGCCGCCCTGGTCAAGACGCTCGCTCCGCTGCCACTCTTCCGCTGCGTCAGCGTCAACTCTATCGCCCTCAACAATTCTGGAGCATACATAGCACAGGAACTGGGATACGCTCTGGCTTGGGGCAATGAGTACCTGCAACTGCTCACCGACCGCGGACTCGACATAGACCTCGTGGCTTCGAAACTCAAGTTTAATATGGGTGTGTCGGAGAACTACTTCATGGAACTGGCTAAATTCCGTACAGCACGCCTGCTCTGGGCACAGATAGTGAAGCAGTATGCTCCCAAGGATGACAAGGCATGCCAGATGACGGTCAATGCCATCACTTCTACATACAACCAGACTATCTTCGACTCCTACGTCAACCTGCTGCGCAGTCAGACGGAGGCTATGAGTGCCACACTCGCAGGCATACACTCGCTTGTGGTCACTCCCTTCGACGTGACCTATGAACAGCCCACCGACTTCTCCGAGCGTATAGCACGCAACCAGCAACTGCTGCTGAAAGAGGAGTGCCACTTCGGCAATGTGGTGGACCCAGGTGCCGGATCGTACTACATAGAGCACCTCACCGACGCTCTCGCCGAACAGGGATGGAAACTGTTCCTCGAAGTGGAGGAGGATGGTGGCTTCCTCGCACAGGTAAAGGCTGGCAAGGTGCAACAGGCTATCAACGATACCAACGCCAAGCGCCACGGCGATGCCGCCAAGCGCCGTGAGTTCCTGCTGGGTACCAACCAGTTCCCCAACTTCACCGAGAAGTCGGAGGGCAAGCGCCCCGTGGCTTGCTGCTGCTGCCACAAGCAGGAGGAGCCGGAACTGCCGGTGATAAAGACCACACGTCTGGCAGCCGACTTCGAGCAACTGCGCATACAGACCGAGGAGAAACGTGTGCCCAAGGCATTCATGCTCACCATCGGCAACCTCGCCATGCGTCAGGCAAGGGCACAGTTCTCGTGCAACTTCCTCGCATGCGCCGGTTATCAGGTGATAGACAACCTCGGTTTCAAGACTGTAGAGGAGGGTGTGGACGCTGCTCTCAAGGCTGAGGCAGATATCGTGGTGATATGCTCAAGCGATGATGAGTATGCTGAGTATGCCATTCCCGCATTCCAGTATCTCAACGGCAGGGCTATGTTTGTGGTGGCTGGCGCCCCCGCATGCATGGACGACCTGAAGGCTGCCGGTATAGAGAACTTCATACACGTGAAATGCAATGTGCTCGACACACTCAAGGAGTATAACGAGAAGTTAGGTATTTAATGTCATAACACTCTACAATCATGAGAAAGAATTTTAAAGATATAGATATTTATGCCGGCATTCATCAGACTGATGGTAAAGCCTGGCTCAAAGACAACAAAATTGTGCCTAACTGGAAAACACCTGAGCACATAGAGGTGAGACCGGTGTATACCAAGGAAGACCTCGAAGGGATGGAACACCTCGACTTCGCTGCCGGTCTGCCACCGTTCCTCCGCGGTCCGTACAGTATGATGTACCCCTTCCGCCCGTGGACCATACGCCAGTATGCTGGCTTCTCTACCGCTGAGGAGAGTAACGCCTTCTACCGCCGTAACCTGGCTTCGGGACAGAAAGGACTATCTGTGGCTTTCGACCTGCCCACACACCGTGGATACGACCCCGACAACGCCCGCGTGGTGGGCGACGTGGGTAAGGCTGGCGTCTCTATCTGCTCGCTCGAGAATATGAAAGTGCTCTTCGCTGGCATACCTCTCAACAAGATGTCGGTGTCAATGACTATGAACGGTGCCGTGCTACCCATCCTGGCTTTCTATATCAATGCCGGACTGGAACAGGGTGCCAAACTCGAGGAGATGGCTGGTACCATACAGAACGATATCCTCAAGGAGTTTATGGTGCGTAACACTTATATCTATCCGCCCGCATTCTCTATGAAGATCATCGCTGATATCTTCGAGTATACTTCGCAGTTCATGCCTAAGTTCAATTCTATCTCTATATCGGGATACCACATGCAGGAGGCTGGTGCCACCGCTGATATCGAACTGGCATACACTCTGGCAGACGGCATGGACTATCTGCGCACCGGTGTGAATGCCGGCATTCCGGTGGATAAGTTTGCACCACGCCTGTCATTCTTCTGGGCTATAGGCATGAACCACTTCATGGAGATAGCAAAGATGCGCGCCGGACGTCTGCTCTGGGCGAAGATAGTGAAGAGTTTCGGGGCGAAAGACCCGAAGTCGATGGCACTGCGTACACACAGCCAGACCTCTGGATGGTCGCTCACCGAACAGGATCCGTTCAACAACGTGGGACGTACCTGTATCGAGGCTATGGCTGCCGTGCTCGGACATACTCAGTCTCTGCATACCAACGCTCTCGACGAGGCAATCGCTCTGCCCACCGACTTCTCTGCACGTATCGCACGTAACACGCAGATATATATACAGAATGAGACCAAGGTGTGTAAGCAGATAGACCCCTGGGCAGGCTCGTACTATGTGGAGACTCTGACCAACGAACTGGTGCACAAGGCTTGGGAACACATACAGGAGATAGAGAAACTCGGAGGTATGGCAAAGGCTATCGAGACGGGTCTGCCAAAGATGCGTATCGAGGAGGCTGCCGCACGCACACAGGCACGTATCGACTCGGGCGTGCAGACTATCGTGGGTACCAACAAGTACAGACTGGATCACGAGGATCCTATCGATATACTCGAGGTGGACAATACTGCCGTGAGAAAACAGCAGGAGGAAAGTCTGGCTCAACTCAAAGCCAACCGCGACGAGGAGGCTTGCAAGGCTGCTCTGCAGGAAATCACGGAGTGCGTGCGCGAGTTTAATGAGGGCAAGAAGTCTGAGAAGAACCTGCTGGCACTCGCTGTCAAGGCTGCCGGACTCAGATGTACTCTCGGTGAGATAAGTGACGCTTGCGAGAAAATCGTAGGCAGGTATAAAGCTGTAATCAGAACTATTTCAGGCGTGTATTCATCAGAAACGAAAAACGATTCCGACTTCGCCAAGGCTTGCGCCCTCACCGAGGAGTTCGCACGCAAGGAGGGTCGCAGACCACGTATCTTCGTGGCGAAAATGGGACAGGACGGTCACGACCGTGGTGCTAAGGTGGTAGCCACAGGCTATGCCGACTGTGGATTTGACGTGGACATGGGGCCGCTCTTCCAGACTCCCGCCGAGGCTGCACGCGAGGCTGTGGAGAACGATGTGCACATCGTAGGTGCTTCATCACTCGCCGCAGGTCACAAGACGCTCATACCGCAACTCATTCAGGAACTCAAGGCTCTCGGACGTGAGGATATCATGGTCATAGCCGGTGGTGTGATACCTGCACAGGACTATGACTTCCTCTATCAGGCTGGCGTGGCTGCTATCTTCGGCCCCGGCACATCAGTGGCAAAGGCAGCCTGCGAGATGATGAACATCCTACTGGATAAGGAATAGGTTTTTCTGGATAGTCTAGATTTTCTAGATGGTCTAGATTTTCTAGATGGTCTAGATGGTCTAGATTTTCTAGATTTTCTAGATGGTCTAGATTTTCTAGATTTTCTAGATGGTCTAGATGGTCTAGATGGTCTAGATGGTCTAGATGGTCTAGATGGTCT
>CAMHPC010000081.1 GCA_946186945.1 uncultured Prevotella sp. | reverse complement strand
TCCGCCACTATTCACTGCGTATAGACACGTCAGACAGCACTAAGGTGCGCGACATACTGTATGTGGAGGGAGAGATGCAGGGTGGCGACACCCTGCACGTCATGGTGGCACATGCGCCCAGCCGTCGGGGGCGGGGTGGGGCAGAGCGGCGCCGGCAGCAGGTGGCAGAGCGCATCATCGCCACCGTCGACTCCATACAGACTCTTCATGCCAATCCCCTCATCATGGTGATGGGCGACATGAACGACGAGCCCGATGGCGACATGATACAGACACTCGCCACGCGTCTGCATCATGTGTGCAGCGGTGCACAGGGCTCGCACGGTGCCAAAGCCACGTATCGTTATCGCGGTCACTGGGGTTCGCTCGACCATATCCTTGTCTCTCCATCCCTCGCCCCCAAGGTGAAAGACAGATTTATCACCGACCACCCCTTCCTCATCGAAGAAGACGAGAAATACGGTGGCATCCGTCCCAACCGCACCTACATAGGTCCCCGCTACCACCAAGGCACCAGCGACCACCTCCCCCTGGTTGTGGTGATGGAGAGGTGAGAAGGGTGGGCTTATAAGTTGCGTTCAGACGTTTTTTATAGAAATCGTCGCATTTTATGCGTTATTTCGTGAATATTTTTGGCTGTTTGAAAATACAATTGTATTTTTGTTGCAGAATTTGCGGCATTATGGCTGGTGTTTTGTCACACAAAGGCTAAAAGCGTTATGTATATACACGAGAGAGACAATTGGACAGACTTCCGTTGGGACGATTCACAGGTATCACTCCTTCAGGAAGAAGCGTTTCGTAAGCAAGGTTTGCTATACGGCAGGTTGAGTTCGCTGGGGTTTGACAGCAAACTGCGTGCTATGGCAGAGAACCTGACATATGACGTGGTGTATTCTTCAGAAATTGAAGGTATCCGCCTGAATGTGGATCAAGTACGTTCTTCCATCGCCAGAAAACTTGGAATCGAGAATGTGAAATACACCGCGCCATCGCATTACGTCGATTCTGTTGTTGGTGTAATGCTTGAAGCAGTGCAGCACTATGACATGCCTCTCAGCAGAGAGAAACTTTGTGCTTGGCAATCCGCTTTCTTTCCATCGGGTTATAGCGAAGGCAGTCAGATTGAAATCGGTAAGTACCGTACAAACGAGGAGCATATTGTCAGCGGATTTCTTGGACGTGAGATAATCCATTATATTGCTCCATCTCCAGACCGTGTAGAAGAGGAAATGGAAAAGTTCCTTCTCTGGTTTGATGGCGAGGAGCCTGTGAGCAGTGTTATTCGTTCTGCCATTGCTCATTTCTGGTTTGTGAGCATTCATCCCTTCGAGGATGGCAATGGCCGGTTGGCCCGCATACTTTCAGATATGCTACTGGCACGTGGTGAGAAGAGTGATTTCCGTTTCTATAACGTCTCATCACAGATTAACAAGGACAAGAATCACTACTACGACATATTGGAGCGTATGCAGCATGGCGACGGCGATATAACGGAGTGGTTGGTGTGGTATCTGCAGAAATTGGTGGATGCACTTGACGAGGCAGACACCATCGTCACCACAATTCTGAACAAAAGTTTCTTCTGGCAGAAGGCATCGGCTGTTCCAATGACAGAGCGTCAGACCCGGATGCTTAATCTCTTTCTTGACGGCTATGAGGCAAAGATTACGTCAAAGACTTGGGCAACATTGGCGAAGTGCTCAAAGGATACTGCCATCCGTGACATACAGGATCTTGTTGACAAGAACATCCTGACAGAGGACATTCCTGGCGCCAAGCGTCCAAGTTACTCCATTGTCTATGATGCAGAGGACTTGACACAATTCTTCACTGATGTAAGTATTATTGAAGAGAATGGCATTCAATACCTCAAAGCACTGTTTAAAGGTAAGAAACCAGTCAGCGAAAGGGTTATGAAACTTGATGCAGAACGATTTCGGAAAGGAGAGTTTCCGTTAGCCAGTCTGCTTAGTAAGTACTGCTCTCATATCGCAGCGGGCAATAAATAGAGATCTTTAACCTTTGGCTTTCTTCAGAGTATGTTGTATTAAAATTGAAAATAAAATGAAGTGGTTTGTATTGATACTGACATTTTCACTCTTTGGTGTTGTGGAGATGAGTGCACAGAGTGACTACTATGAGCGGCAAGCACGTTCTCATCAAAGTGATGCCGCCTACTATGTGAAACAAGCGCAAGGATATGACCGAGATACGGAATACTATATGCGTGAGGTCACGAGCCACCTCAGAGATGCAGAGTATTACCAGCGTCAAAAGAAATATGAACAGGCACGAAATTCGCTGCGAAGAGCACGAAACGCGATAGAGAGAGCAGATGACAACAAACGTAGGGCTGACAATGCACGGTCTAATGCCAAGTCGTATATGCGACGTGCGGAAGATGCTCTACAAAATGCAGGAAAATAAGTGTGTGTGGTTACACGACAGACTGTCGTGATATTCGGGTTTTACGCGACGACATTGATATATATTCTTTCTCAAGAGCCGAAAATTATATCCTCATCATGCTCATGCTTTTCGGAAAGTTTTGTATCTTTACGGCATTAATCAGAATGTTGTGACTTTGAGGGAGGAGATGAAAGGTATGAGATGGTATCATAAACTGTTGGCTGTATGGAGCATGGTGATTTGTTTCGCTCATCATGCACTGGCTTCAACCAGCGATTCTCTATCGCTGAAAATGATGGAGCAAACATGGCAGGAGTTTCGAGCCATACACCCGTTCGGCATGCAGACGGTGGCGCTGAAGCACTATGGTGACACCTGTGTGTTCGTCATCAGCGAACCTCCCGGATGGGTGAAAGAAACAGACCTCCGTCTGCTCTTTGAAAAATACCGCGGGGTGCTGACGACAAAGTCTCAGCCCTACGGCATTGACGGCATGTTGACCGATGCCGTGGGTTGCGCCAAACTGGACCGTGCACGGTTCGCTCAACTGAAAAAGAAGTTGTTCGCTCTCCTATATGGTACAGCCTATAAAGCATTCTTCACAAATCTGGACCACCCTGCCGAACATGTGTATTTCTCGGATGTTCCTTTGGACTACTCTTTCTCGGACAAAGATATCCTTGTCCATGAGTTTTCCGTAAAATATTCCAACAGATCTGTCCAAGAGGTGGGCATCTTGGCTCTGCTCGGTTTACCGATGGTCAATACCAACGATATCTTTTACAGCAAAAAGCGCGGGATGATAGCCTGGGTCATAGGTGATAAGACGGACTGTCATAAAGACCGTTCCTTCCGGATTAATGCCCGCCGTTTCGCTCTCGATACCGACCTGATATGTGGCATGTTTAGGGGAAAGGATAGGATCGTAATCCTCGCACGTGAAAGGGAAGTGCCAGTTTCTGTATTGCCACCACTGAGGAGCGAAACGATAATCTCATTGGCTGCAGCAAACCAGGAACCATCCTTAGTGTTTGACAGTAGTGGCACCACCGTGATAGATGACACTCTTTTTGTGGCACCCATCGTGATGAACGAGGCGTTGAACGATACCGAACTGGGAAATCTAATGTATCTGACAGACATGATGCTGAAGTCGTGGAGTGACAACGGCAGGGTGACTGACCATGCTTTACACTATCCGCAGCCCGGCACTTATCCCTTTCCACTTGGGGTGAGTGATGTAATGGGAGACGCTGTGCAAATGCTATGGGATACCAGCACTATAGTGCCAAAATACATGCTGCCATTCCTTGGCATCGTTCCCCACACTGGCAGTCTGTCACCTGTGTATCGCACAGACTGTGACAGTTTGACTATGGAAAAGGCAGCAGTGGACGATACAGCCTACGACTATTTCACCAGACTGAACTGCCCTGAACTCGTGCGTGCGAAGATGTACATGTGTCTGAGCGTATTTTTCCATGGCCACGGACTCATACAAAATGTCGACGATGAGCACTCCTGGGTGCAGACACCTACATACACACTGTCAAATGCTCAATGGCATTACGGTGGATATATTTGTCCAGGACCTAAGAGTCCGATTAAAGGATTGACAAACATAAACAGCAAAACCAGTTGGGTAAAAACTCCTACTACTATTGGGCGAACAGGGGTGGTCAATGTTGTTAAAAAAAACACTGGGCGTCGAAATAGCAGGGGAGGCAATGTCGGTAAAAAGAATTCGAATTCACAATATCGAACACCAAGTATACAGACTCTTCGACACGACAACTTCAATCCTCGAAGCGTCAATTTTAATGTGAATGACCATGCTAAATCGTTGTCTCCGAAACCTGTGCATCCAACAGACAAATCAGGGCGGGGACTCACTGATGCTCATGTGAAACCTTCCGCAGACTCAAAAATGCTTTCTGCCGATGAGGTGAGCGACAAGGTAAGGGCAAGTGCCATGAACCGCGCTATGATGATGGAGATGAGGGCGCAGATACAAAAATACGGCATTCCCTTGAAGGCTATCATTATCGAGAAGAACGGCACTGCTCACATCATTTTCATTTACCACAATCAACTCTACGACTATGCAGCATAAGAAGATACTATTTTTGATCTCTCTGCCGTCAGAGGACTATCTGGAAAACAAAGAACTGATTGCTGACTGTGAGTGCCAACTACGTGAGAAGGGCGTAGATGTGCGCGAGTCTGTCTGTCGGCACGACCTGCAGTGTATAACCAACTACGATATTGTAATCATCGTGGCTCACCACGACAAGGACAGGAATGTGCTGGTGCTGAGAGACGGCATACTTCCCGTGGAGGAACTCATCGGCTGGCTGCCACAGAATTTCAGAGGAGCCCTCGACCTCTCCGCCTGCAATTCAGCAGAGATAAAAAGTGCCGTCTGCCTGCGCTGTCCACAGTGCACCGTCCAGGCGGCTGATATAGAGACGCGTCTGAAAGTGCGCCTGGTGGCTTACCCCTTCGTGGTGCAAATTATTCGTCAAGAGCCGGAGCGCGATTACCGCGACACATATCGTGAGGTGCTCGAGATGCTGACGGAGGTAGCCGCAGCCAACCCCGACGATGCTAACTACACTGACGACTCGCTGAGGCTGGGTCAGAAACTGACATCCGTATATGCTCCTTTAGAGACTAAGCGAAGGTCCCTGGTGCCTATTGATGTGTTCCTGCATTTCGATACGGAAGGCGAAGTGGCTAAAGAAAAGAGACATCCAGGCAACCAGATACACGTCAACTCCGAATGGTTGAAAGGGGTGAGTGTGGGAGATACCCTGGCCATACAGTTGAGGTTCATTCCTGGCGATGATGACGTGAAATACTTGCAGATAATGGGCCCTGACTCTGTGGAGGTGACGGTGACGGAGGAAATACTGCACGAGACGTTCATCGTGAGAGTGGGCAGTGAGTACAAATCGCCAAACTTCGGATGCTATATACGCATACTGACAGAGGGTGACAAACTGCTTAAATCTTTTCCTGTTATCATTGATGTGGAGGGTGAGGCATCCTCTACAGGTGAGGACCATACAAATGAGGACGAGAGCAAAAAGACTGGTGACAATAGTTCAGTGAAGTCCAGCAATAAAAAACGCTATGAATATATCAGTGGCCCTCCTCGAAATCTGTCGGAGGTCTATAAATTCCTGAAAGAAAACAAGAAAATACCTGAAGATTTCAAGGAGAAAGAACTGTTGGAGTGTATAGAGTGTGCTGATTTCTCTGATATATATGGAAAACGTTCCAATTTGTTTATCCTTTTCTTGATAGACTGTGCAAAGGTTGGCTTCCCTGATGAATGGACTGATGCGGCTTGTCAGAGTATAGGTGTGAAAAAAGACCGTCTGAGTAAGAGAAAACCGCTACAGACCGTGGAGAAAATAGGAAAAGATGGGGTACGTAGGAGAGTTTCCACCGTATTAATGCCAATGCTAAGGTTCGGCGAAAAGAAACAGAAATTATAGAGATTATTCCACACCTCCACACTTGGTGTGGAGCGCTATGTATAACACGCTGATTGTTAAGGTGTTATACGTGTCAAAAAATCCACATGTAACCTCCACACATTGAGGCCTTGTTTTGTTCATAAACGCTATTATCTTTGCAGCGTGTTAAACAAAACAAACAATTACCATTATGAAAAAGACCTTCGCATTTTTGGCAGCATTGGCGATAGCCACAGCAGCCTCCGCCGCTTCAATCAGCGCGTTGTCAACGGACAAGTATCCTTCTTGGCCCACAGGCACGGACAAGTATCCTTCATGGCCCACAGGCACGGACAAGTATCCTTCATGGCCCATGAACTAAACTCTGAGTGGGAGGGCCGCTCAAGTGCCCTCCCATCCACTGCCTTCTCAAATTCTTAAAATTAACCAAATCAATAACAATTAAACAACAAGGACATGAAACAGATTATCATTCTTGTCACCGCTCTCATCCTCGGTGCCACAACATGCAACGCACAGAAATTTCGGGTATCTGCAAGAGCATACAAGTACAAAGTACCAGTTATCACCGCTGTAGGTGTCGGTTGTGCGCATCTGGATGATTGGATAAAAAGGTTGCAGATAACTTACGACCGTGTAAAGTACCATACGACACCTTCGTCCACAGAAATGGCAGCATTGAGGACAGTCAAAATAGAGAAGTCGACAAAGGAAAATCTCTGCCGAGCAAAAGGTATAGCGAGAGTTGGCTCATCTAAGACTTCATCTTCTCCTAAAATCCGTCACAAGAAGGGCTGGATACATCCTGCCGAACGCTAATCAATTCATTAAAACACCTCTAAAAAACTATACAGATATGGAAAATTGGACAAATTATGTGGACAGCAGCGTTTACACCCCCGTGATAATGAACGATGTAGAAGAGGGATACTACACCTCGTTGTATGATGGAAGGAAGTATTCAATTGGTTTTATCGTTGCAATGGTATTTGTCACTACATTCTTGTGGCCTTTCTTTATTTAGACTTCGCAAATTTAATAATTATCAGCAGACAGATAATATGGACTTTGAAAACATAAGACAATCGCTCGGAGAACTCTCCCCAGAAGACCAGCAACTGCTGTACGTACTTAATGTCGTATGTGAAGAGGGTGCATCAGTATACATGTTAAAAACTTTGTTACAGCCCGATGACGATAGCACGTTCTATGTTGCTCTGCACCACTTCCTGCAACAGTGGTGGTTGATATGCGACCATGATGTGATTATAAGTTGTCCTGAGGTGTCAAAAATCGTGATGGAAACAATAGCATTGGACCCCGCCACGGTTTTAGAAGTACTCAGCGGGTTGAGGAAGCGTACCTATCTGACGCCCTTCGACGATGTCCTGGCGCGGCGCGAATACTTCGTAGTGGCACGGCTGTTTCTTACCCACCTCTATAACAATTGGAAGGTCCAGTACAGCACTTCCCTGCTAATACTATGTCAATTCTCGGAAACTGTCATCAGTTTTGCCAGCAATGCAGAACTGTCTTTCTACAAAGTCAGAAAACCAGTGCTTTTCCTCGAGGATAGGATAGACTTCAAGTTGTTGACCTTTATCAAGGAGAGCGGCGTCAAGGAGGCCACCGTCAACCGACTCCTGGGTGACCTCTACTCCGCTGCTTTCAGATATGAAGAGGCAAAGAAATGTTTTGAACGAACCGAACACCTCATTGGCACTGATGCCAGTCTGCTCCTCTCCAGGGCAAAGATGTATCTCAATCTGGGGCAGATGGCGATGGCATGCAGGTGCGCATATCAGGCGTATCAGATCAATAACTCTAATGAAGAATACACAGCCAACATACAGGTGTGTCTCCTCATCGCTCTAATCTGTGTTTATTGTGATGACTATCCTAATGCAAGGCGATGGATGAAGAAAGTGCGCCAGTTGTTGGGCAACCGTGTGCTACAGGCATGTCATCCCATCAGCATCGCTATGAAGGAAATAGAGGCGTTCACGCAATCGGACAATTACGCCCTCGCGTGCCAGATAGCAGATACGGCTGAACTGCAAGTGCTCAGACTCTATGGTGGAGGGGCGCCACAACTGGCGTATATATTCTTCATTAGATATGTCATAGAGATGAAGCGCGGCACAATGCGCAGAGCCGACGAATTATACTACGAGTATGTTTGCTGTAATCATGCAAACCGCGGACTCGCAGTAGGCGACTTGGCTATTTACTATTCGGAGATGGTAAGCCAAAACCTGCTTCGCGGCAGTGCCACTACTGCATATCTCTATACGAACCGACTGAGCGACCTCTGCAGCGGATCGGATTACCTCGCACCTCATGTCAGACTGAGTCATTGCTTCTCATGCTTCTTCTCGTATCTCACGGCATACGATTTTGAAAGATGTAAGGAATATTCGGAAAAAGCCAGGGCTATATTTGCCGACGAGATTATGCCCGACGACGATACTCTCCGTTATATCGCACCTATGTTTAAGGATGGAAAAATACCCGGCGGAGTATTGATGTCGGAGTATTTATGGACGATAAAGTACATGGAGTATTGTATCTGTATAGAGGAGGGCAGGACAGGTGATGCAATACAGCTTGCCAGACATTTCATGTCTTGCGAGGTGGATGAACATTACCGTCGCAGTTGGTATATGTATTTCGCAGTTGCCATCATACGAGACGGAAAACAGGATAATGGGCTCGCCATGCTGAGGGATATCGTCGACAAAACCCCTGCAAAGGAGAAATTCGATGTCATCAAAGACATAGCAGAGCGGGTGAACGGTATCGGACTGTTTCCTGTGGCGATGCACCTCTATGAAGAGGCTTTGCAGGCGGATGTGATGGTATATGGCAAAACATGTGATATAGCAGGGGCTCTGCAGGGTTATGCCGATGTGCTCGACTCGTGTGGTATGACGCAGCAGTATGACCAGCCATGGAAGGAGGCGCTTATGCTCTTCCAGTCAATAGGCGACGATGACAGCACGGCTCTGCTGTACCTCTCATGGGCTAAGACGCAGCAGGACCATACGGCTGAGGTACTGCTGAAGAAGGCGATAGAGACATGGAAACCCGAAAGGGATACGTGTGACGAGACTCTCGCAGTCATCTACTATCACCTCTGCCAAGAGCAGGCAGTACAGGGAAAGATAGATGAGGCACGACGCTCGGCTGCAAAAGTGGTGGAACTGTTCCCGACGGACCTGCCCCCAGAGATGCTGGAAGATATCGAGGATTATTTGTAACGGACAGTGACCGGCATTTAAAATTAGTCTTTTAAACACCCGATAGGCACAACAAACACCCCGTCTTTCCGCTGGTAGGCATAGGCACCGATTGCTGTCAGTACCATCATAAATGAAGGCTCATTCATTCTTTCTGTATCAATCTTGCCAGCAAGTTTTTTCAGACTTGCTGCACCTTCTTCTATAAGTGTTTCACCGCCCAATTTTATTTCGATAAGCCCATAGTTGCCATTTCGAAGATGAACGACAGCATCGCATTCTAACCCGTTTTTATCACGGTAGTGAAACACCTCTCCGTCAATAGCCTCGGCATAGATACGCAGATCACGGATAGCCAAAGTCTCAAAAAGCAGACCAAAGGTATTAAGATCGTTAATTAAATCCTTTGGACCGACTCCAAGAGCAGCCGTAGCTATTGATGGGTCAACAAAATAGCGTGTGTCCGAAGTTCGGATAGCAGTCTTACTCCTTAAGTTTGGGTTCCAAGCTGGCATATCTTCAATAACGAAGTCTCCGAGGTGGAGAACGACAGTGTGGTGCGCGACCTCTGCCGGCGCTCGGCTCTGCGCCAGGCTCATTACGAATGGCTGATGACCGACGGCAACGACCCGCGAGGTGTGGATGTGGCGCTGCTCTATTCGCCCTTCTTGTTCCGCCCCGTCAGGCACTACTCCCTGCGTGTGGAGACGTCCGACAGCACCCCCGTGCGCGACATTCTGTATGTGGAGGGTGAGATACAGGGCGCCAGCGACCACCTGCCACTGGTCGTGGTATTGAAGAAGTGAAAGGATTATGCAAAAATGCATAATGTAAAAATGCATAATTACTACATCGTCAGATGCAATAAATTATCCCGACTACTATTGCTTGTAGTCGGGATAAAATGTTATGGTATTCAGATGAATAGTCTGACTGGTCAGTTCCAAAGACTGAATTTGGAGAAGCCGCCAATGCTGTCATTTTCCTCCCCATCATCGTAGTCCTCTTCTGTCAGTGTCACGACCTCTTCGTCGTCGAAGAAGGAGAAATTACTTTCTAGCACATTGCCGCCACCACCGGGCTCACGGTCTGCCGACCAGTCGAGAATGTGATAAAGGGTGTCAAGAGCTATGATTTCTACTTCTGGTGATTGATATATTTTTCTCATTGTCTCATTCTCCATTCGTTACTTTATTATTACTTTCTTCACACTCCCGTCCGCCATGCGGATGATGTTCAGACCCTTCCTCGGCTGACTTACCTGTCGTCCTGCGGCATCGTATATGGTCTGGGCATCGGCGATGTCCTTGCGCAGCTCTGCCTCTTTGATGGCAGTGGTGATGTCATCCTCTATGTCGATGTTGTATACCGCTGCAAGCGAGTTAGGGTTGTGGAAGGACACACGATGCGGATAGACCGTTATCTGTCCGTCGGCTTTGTAGAACTTATCCTTGGCGATATAGTAGGTGTCTGCATAGTCGTCGAGCTTCTGGTTGATGTAGTATCCTCGTGAGCTCCATCCGTCCACCTGCACTGCGGTGCTGCTGTCGGTGTATGGTGCGCCGGCATTGCCGTCCCATGTCGTTTCTGTGGGCAGTGTAGAGCGAGTGGCCTTCACGGTGATGCCGAAGCCGTCAGTGTCATCGGTCATGGTGAAGTCAGCAGTGGTGCCGGCAGCGAGTTTCTTGAAAGCGAACGGTGTATGTGCCGGCACGGTCTCCGTGTCCTTGAAGTGCATGATATCATGTGTTTCCCAGTCCTGGGTATAGGCCTGGATATTATCATTTGTGGTAAATGCGTATGGCAGTATCACGCTTCCGTATGTATTACTCATCGTGCGTGTATACTGGGCCGTGTTCGCTTTGAAGTCGCGCGGGAACTCAATGTCCACTTTATCCTCAGAATAATATGTAGGACAGCGCAGGTCAGTCTGATCTCCACCGTAGGAGTAGACCACGTTTGTAGCATCTGTCACGTACTCGCTTCCATGCGGCAGGTATATGATGGTGGTAGTAGGTAAGCGGTAGAATGGATTAATAGCGTTTGAACGGTCTACTGCCGTGAATGCATCGGTATCATCGCTGGCATATATGTCAATGTAGCGGAGTTTATAACAGTCGGTAAACATTGTCCATAAATTACTATCGCTAGTTTTCCCTGTATTAAATTCCTTACCAAAGGTGATGCTTGTCAGTTCTGAACAATCAGCAAACAAATTGTACATTCTCGTGACATTTCTCGTGTTAAAACCGCTCACATCAATGATTTGTAGTTTGGCGCACTTAAGAAACATGCTACTTATTTCTGTGACCTTACTCGTGTCAAAGTTGCTCACATCAAGGCTTGTCAGTTTGGAGCAATAGCTGAACATCATCGTCATATCTGTGACCTTACTCGTGTCAAAGTTGCTCACATCAAGATTGGTCAGATTCTGGCAGTTAGAAAACATGTTGGCCATATTTGTGACCTTACTCGTGTCAAAGTTTGTCACATCAAGGACCTGAAGGTTTTGGCAGCCACTAAACATGAAGCTCATATTTTTAACTATGCTCGTGTTAAAGTGAGTCACATCAAGAGTCTCAAGTTTTTTGCAGCCACTAAACATGTTGGCCATAGTTGTTACATTACTCGTGTCAAAGTTTGTC
>CAMHPC010000080.1 GCA_946186945.1 uncultured Prevotella sp. | reverse complement strand
CGTTCGGAAAAACTCAAATACATTTGGTTTTTCTCTCACTTAATCGCTTTTGGCTCACGCCGAAAGGTACTCACGTTCGGAAAAACCCAAATACATTTGGTTTTTCTCTCACTTAATCGTACTTTTGCAAAAACAAAAATAATGATTATGAGTATAGACAAACTGTATGATATCTTTCGCAATCACCCCGTAGTGACCACCGACAGCCGCGACTGCCCCGAGGGTTCTGTGTTCTTCGCCCTCAAGGGCGACACGTTTGATGGCAATGCCTATGCCCTAAGCGCCCTGGAGAAGGGTTGCAGTTATGCAGTGATAGACGATGCACGATACAACACCCACGAACGCACCATATTGGTAGACGATGTGCTCACCACCCTGCAGCAGTTGGCACGCCACCACCGCCGCACCCTGGCACTGCCCATCGTGGGTGTGACGGGCACCAATGGCAAGACCACCACCAAGGAACTGATAGCCGCGGTGCTCTCGCGCCGATACAGGGTGCACTACACACAGGGCAATTTCAACAACCACATAGGAGTGCCTAAGACGCTGCTGCAACTCACCTCTCAGCACGAGATGGCAGTGGTGGAGATGGGTGCCAACCACCCGGGCGAGATACGCACGCTGGTAAACATAGCCGAGCCCGACAGCGGCATCATCACCAATGTGGGCATGGCACATCTGGAGGGCTTTGGCAGTTTCGAGGGTGTGAAACGCACCAAAGGTGAACTCTACGACTTTCTGCGCCAGAGAGAGGGCAGCGTAGTATTTCTCAATCACGACAACCAACACCTTGTGCCGATGGCAGAGGGGCTTCGCACGGTATGCTATGGCACCAAGGCTCACCCGTCGCTCACAGTAGAAGGGCAGGTGATAGGTTGTGCCCCATACCTCAGCTTCCGCTGGCACGCCGGCGAGGGTGAGTGGCATGAGGTGCATACCCACCTCATCGGTGCATACAACATAGACAACATGCTGGCTGCTGCATGCATAGGCAGATATTATGGTGTGGCAGAGAGTGACATATCCACTGCCTTGGGCGACTACGTGCCCACCAACAACCGTTCACAACTCACCCATACAGCCACCAACCACCTGGTAGTGGATGCCTACAATGCCAACCCCACGAGTATGGCAGCCGCCATTGACAATTTCCGCATGATGGAGGTGCCACACAAGATGGCCATAATAGGTCAGATGGGCGAACTGGGCGAAGTGAGCCGCAAGGAGCATCAGCGTGTGGTAAAGATGTTGGAAGAGGCAAATCTCGAAGAGGTATGGCTCGTGGGCGACTTGTGGCAAGGCATAGACCACCATTTCCGCCATTTCAGCGATGTGGAACAGGTGAAAGCCGAGATACAGCGTCAGTCGCCCACAGACAGGTACATCCTCATCAAGGGCAGCAACACCAATCGTCTGTATCAGTTGCCTGCCTTCCTATAGGCATGATTTTATGCTATCTGTCAGAAAAAAGAGCAAAAATTTGTGTTTATCACAAAAAAGGCATACCTTTGCACCGCTTTTCGCCCATGAGGGGCTGAAAGCCTTCGGGATGTAGCGCAGTTGGTAGCGCACTACGTTCGGGACGTAGGGGTCGGGCGTTCGAGTCGCCTCATCCCGACCATAAGAAAGAAGAGATGCACGATGCATCTCTTCTTTCTGTTATAGGCATTGCCAGTTTTTACAGATACGTCATAAGCCCAAAATCACGCTGGGCGTGATATCGAGTTTAATACAGAGTTCACGAGCCACTTTCAATGTAGGTTCACTTTTGCCTGTGATATAGTCGCTCACACGTGAAGGGCTTTGACCTATCATCTCTGAAAGTTTTGATTGTGTCAGGCCGAGTTCTAACATTCGCATTTTTATCACATCACCTAATGTTGGCTTGCCAATAGAGAAATTGGCCTCAGAATAGTCTGCAACGAGATTGGAGAGCAATTCCAATTCTATGCAGTTTGGGTCTGTTCGTGGCGTATTATCGTCAACAAGTGGAAGTAATTGTTCCACACGTGCTACTGCCCACTCATACTGTTGGTTGTTTTCAATTCTTGTCATATACTTTTCAGGTTAGATGGTGGAACAATCAATCTTATCAGAATCCTTATGTGTACCAATAAAGCGAACATATACAAATCCTATTGTGAATTTCACAACAACTACTAATCTATAGGCATTTCCTTTGATATTAAAGACGTATCTCTGATTTCCTACAGAATCAACGCTATTGAAATCTTTTTTTATGTCAGCGAAGCAACTCCATTTGCTACTTTTCACTATGCTCACCCATACTTGGAGCGGGACCAAAGCATCCGGATGTTGCAGAGAGAATTGCTTTAGTGTCTGTTCTGTAAATATCCTCATCGTGTACGCATTTCATATTTGTGTAAAGGTAGTTGATAATTTCGATATTACAAAATATTTTTCGATAAAATAAAAATATTGTTGACATTAAAGCCCTTTATAAAGTTCGATAATTCGTCAGCGTTCCCGACCAAGTAAAGTTGGTTTACAATAGAAGTGGCTGAATATTCAGCCACTTCTATTATTGTCAATGTCTTCTTTATACCCGTGATTATCGGTATAATCGGTCTACTTCTGCGAGGAGGTAAAGTCTCCGAGCATATTGTTCAACTTCAGCATAAGTTCCATCAACTGGCGCACTACGATGACACCCTGCTGCATGTGGTCTGCAGAGTGGTCCATGATATTGAGCAAGTAGGCGAAGGTCTTTCTGTCGAGCACAGTAAGCAGGCTGAGGTATTCCTGTTCGCTGAATTGTATCTCATAAATAGACCAGTAGTCGATACCCACAGGTGCAGTGGCAAGACGCATGGGGAGAGTCTGGTTAGTGGCTTTACATGAGATTTGGGCCTTCACCAGTTCATTCATCTTCTGGGTGTACTGGTCGATAGTCTCTTTGTCGGCATACTGACGTCCCTCGGTTCTGTATTCTGCCTCAATCTCCAAGAGTTTCTGGATATTGCTGATACTGAAGGTGAAGGTCAGGTCATCGAGCAGGGTCAGTTTGGCCTCGTCGATGCTACGGGTGCTCAGTATGGAACCTATCACTTCGAAGATGGAGGAGGTGGAGTCGAACTTGCTCAAATCGAGGTCGCTGATACCGCCCATGTCGTTGCCACTCTCCTTGACAGAGAGTTCCATCATCTTGCGTCCATTCTGGGTCCAGTTGACCTGACCATTGGCATGTCCGTTCACACGGTCGCTGTTGATGGATATTTCCAGCGTAGACTTGTCAGCCTTCTCACCCACGGTGCCTGCGAGGATATTCGAATTGATGACAGCATCGGCAGTGAACCCCTTGCTTCCATCAGTGGCACCTTCCGGCACCTGATAGTGCATGATGCCAGTAAAATCATCGTTCCACGAGCCGTTGATTTTGTTTGAAAGGGCAAACTGGAATTCAGAACCCATCACCATCACCATCGCCACACCATCCATCTTGGGCATGGGCAAAACGCGCGTCATGGTGGTGCCGCCGGTTCTCAGGAGCAATTTATACAGTCCTTTTTCTAATGTCTTAGTCTTGGGGTTATAGCCGTTGAGCAGGATTTCGAAGTCTCCCGCCGGCTTCACATCGAAACTGGTGTTGTCGTCGTTCATGGTGAAACGGTAGTTGAAGTTGGTCAAATCCACCGTGACATAGTTTTCAAACCCCATATTTGCCAGTTCGCTGCCTTCCTCTACGGGCTTCAACGAATTAATCACCTCCGTCATGAACGCGCCGAGTACGGTATTTTCAAACTCGTCGTTCAACAACACATACTGATTGAAATTCAGATTATAGTAGTTGGCTGTCTCCCACGATGTAAAGTTGAGGTTCTCGGCCAGGTCCTTCACCACAGCACGGGTGTGCTCGATAAAGATGTCGCGGTTCTTCTCTGCCTCCGTCTGACTCTTGTTGGGAGCATCATCATCGTCCGACGAACATGCTGCGAATACACTTACGCTGCAAATAAGGATGGCAGCAGTCATCCAATTCATAATTTTCTTCATAATTGTAGATTTTGAATGTTAGTTTATTTGTTATAGCAACTGTTTTTCCTGTACAAAATTACTCTATTTTCCTAAAACCGCATAATTCCGAATCGATACAAGGAAAAAAATTGTAAATATTGAGATAGGTTTTGTAAATATTGAAAGTCGTTCTCTGGAGATTTCTTTTTTGACTTCGGTTTTAATAATACTTGGTGAGGAAATACGACTTGGTCCAACCAACAATCTCAAGTGTTTCACGGGGACACTTATCACATGAACGTATGTTTCAACCAAAGGTCGAAAAAACGATCATAGACGATATAACCTTTGGCAGACTGATAGATAAGGTCCTTGTCCATCAGTGCGGTGAGTGCCTTTTTGATACTGCTTGCACTTGGCAACTCATATTTACGAATGAAGTCGTTTGCCTGCAACTGTGCCACACAGCCATCCCTAGCTATGGCCTTTAAAAGGCGTTGCTGATTGTCGGTCAAAAAAGTCATAATCATCTCATACTGACCTGTTTTATCTTTTATGATGCGCATTATCGCATCTCTAACCTGCTGATAGTTTGTCACATGTCGCTCCGTCTCATAGAGCCTGTTTAGTATAGACTGTAGATACCACGTATAGCCATCAAACAGGTAATAAAACTGTTCAAACACGTCTTGTTTCAGAGAACCCTTCTTTGACTCAAACCAACTCTTGGCAAAGTCGTAGTAAACATCAGGGTCAAGAGGTTCCAGTGTCATGAAGGCAGTACTTTGATAGAAAGGACGTTTTGGAGAGCCAAACATTTCATACATTAGATGCTGCTTACTGCCTGAGAAGACAAAGTGGACATTGTGAATAAACTGGATATACGACCGCAACAGTGCCTCAGTGCCTCTTTCAGGATATTCAGTGATGGTTTGAAACTCATCGATGGCTAAATAAACTTCTCTATTACTCTGTTTGAGGTAATCGAATATATCCTTCAGTGTATATTCTGTTTTAGTACGCTCAATAGCAACAGAAACCGTAGGTATACCCGTTACGGGGTCAGGACTTATCGTTGGACGCCATTGGCTGAAATAGTTAAGCACTTTTGAAATAGAATTGCGCGTATCGAGCAACTTCTCTTCCACTATAGCCCTACCTAATGTTTGTACGAAATCATACTGATTCTGTGTGTGAAATATGTCAACATAAATGCAGATGGCATTATCATTCTGTTTTATTCTATCAAAAACATGATGAATAAGTCCAGTTTTTCCGATTTTTCTTGGTGAAACCAACGTTATATTTCGACCATTTTGCAGGTTTGAAATAAAGATTTCAGTCTCTTTTTCTCTGTCACAGAAGTAATCCGCTCCCTCATACCCCTCATAAATAAACGGGTTTCTTGGCTTAAATACTTTCTTCTTTGCCATAGCCTTAATTTTACTTTTAGTATTACACCTTTAGTGTTATACTAAAAGTGTGATGCAAAGGTAATTATTCTAAGTTAATAAAGCAAATTTTAGAGAACAAATTTCATCAATATTCCACATACGGGCGCAGGCGGGCTATCTTGTCGGGGGGGGGGGAACTCGCGGGAGAGAGTGAGAGTTCGCCGAGCGAGTCGAGGGGTGCACCCTTCTGGTTGATGTAGTCGCGTATGGCACGGGCCTGGATGAAGCGCAGATGGCAGCGATAGACACCCGGCGCAATCGCATAAAAATATAGAGATTACGCCAAAAAACTATTAGAAAGTTGGCGCAATCGCATAAAAATATAGAGATTACGCCAAAAAACTATTAGAAAGTTGGCGTAATCGCTTTTTATTTATAACTTTGCGACAGGAATGTAATATTTTCATAAAATCGCTTTATTATGAAAGAGAACATCATAGGCAGACAGGAAGAAATCACACGTCTTGAAAAATACATGTCCAGCGGACAATCCGAGTTTATCGCAATCTATGGCCGCCGACGCATAGGGAAGACCTACCTCGTCAGGGAAATGTTCGAAGGGAAGTTCTCATTTCGCATGACAGCCAAGGAGAATGCCGACACGAAGGAGCAATTAAACAATTTCTATCAGTCATTCAACAACTTTACGAGAACAGACGAAACGCCACGGGACTGGGATCATGCCTTCCATATCTTAGAGCGCTATATAGAGGATGAATGTAAAGAAGAAAACAAAATCATCTTTTTCGACGAACTACCGTGGTTTGACACCCGTGGCTCACGTTTCGTCAGCGCATTGGAGCATTTTTGGAACGACTGGGCATCCTATCGCCGCGACATCAAGCTGGTGGTATGCGGCAGTGCCACCACATGGATGCTCAACCAAGTGGTCAATTCGAGAGGTGGGCTACACAACCGCGCCACGCATACCATGCTTCTGTCTCCTTTCACACTCCGCGAGACGGAATTGTATTTCCATTCTAAAGGATTCACATACGAAAGACAAGAGATGATGGAGAGTTACATGGCTATAGGAGGGGTGGCATATTATCTTTCTCTATTTGAACGCGATAAGAGCGTCGTACAAAACATTGAGTCTCTCTGCTTCACACGAGGGGGAGAGCTGGTCGATGAATTTCAGAAAATATTCAAGTCACTTTTCAAAAAAGCCGACAACCATATCGCTGTCATTTCTGCCTTAGGTAAAAAGGGAATGGGTATGACACGAAAAGAAATCATAACAGAGACCCACATGAGTAACAATGGGAACCTGTCTAATTTGTTGCGCGAACTGGAAGAATGTGCCTTCATTCGCAGTTATATTCCTTTCAGAAAAAGCAAGAAGGATATGGTGTACCAATTGATTGACCCATTCACATTATTCCATTTCAGATTCATGAAGGACGGAAATTCATTCTTGAAAGGATATTGGCAGAAGATGCAATACACGTCGGTTTACAAAAACTGGTGTGGCTATGCTTTTGAAATCACATGTCTAAACCATATCGAACAGATTGTTCATGCCTTGGGAATAGACGGTTCCATCAACACCCCCTGCTCATGGGTTTACCGCCCTTCTAAAGAAACGGCTGACAATGAAGAAGCAGATGAAGATTTGCTTAACGGGGCACAGATAGACTTGCTGATTGACCGGTCTGACAATACCATCAACGTATGTGAAATCAAATATTCTGACCACGAATACGAGATTACCAAGGACTACGATGCACATTTGAACCGCCGACTGCGCATCTTCCGCAAAGTAACCAAGACCAGGAAATCACTTTTGCCCGTATACATCACGCCCAATGGCCTGACAGACAATATGTATGCCCGCAGGATTCCCCGTCAGGTGACGGGAAACCAGTTGTTCGAATAGAACTTCATTAGCGGGAAACACTCTCCTGCAATGCCATTGCGATGGAGTTTGACGACAGCAAATTAAAAACCGCCTTGCCATTCTTGCATGTTGAAAAGGATTGTTTCCTAGATTCCTATGGAACAAGAATGAACAAAGCGGTTATGACGATGCAAAGGAAACGCTTATTTTTCATTCCTGCAAGTCCATTCTTGTCCTTTCGCTGTCCATTTCTGTCCTTTTTCAAAAAAAATCTATTGAATGGTGCCATGTCGAATATTTGTCGTACCTTTGCTTGCGCAAAGACTGACTCAGCTGTTCTCATAACCTCATACCCTCAGAAATGAACGATACATCCGAGTTTTTCACTGACAGCTTCGAAGGTATCAGCCGCGAGTTTACCGACATCCAGTTGATCTGGGAGTCGGGAACCAGCCGACTGTACCGTGCCATGCGCTTCGGTCGTTTCTTCGTTCTTAAGACCCTCACGGCTGAAGCTCTCCGTCAGTCGATGTATCGGGAAATGCTTCGCAAGGAACTGGAGATCATGATGCAATTGCAGCATCCAGGCATCATCCAGGCAGTAGGTCTGGAGACGGTGGAGGATATAGGTCAATGTATCGTCATGGAATATATCGACGGAGCCACACTCACCGAGTATATAGAGGGTGAGCGCCGCGGCACCTTGTCGGAAGAGCAGCGTCGCCATATCGTCGACAGTCTCCTCTCCGCCGTGGGATACCTCCACTCCAAAGGCATCATCCATCGCGACCTGAAGCCCGAGAACATCATGATTGCCCACAACGGATTGCAAGTGAAAGTGATTGATTTCGGCATGGCCGACACTGACAGTCACACCACGCTCAAGCAACCCGCCGGCACACTGCGTTACATGGCCCCCGAACAGACCACCGCCTACACGCCCGATGTGCGCAACGACATCTACAGTCTGGGGCTCATCCTGCGTGACATGGACCTCGGGAAGACCTACCGCCCCATCATCGAACGATGCTTGAGCCCCATTGACCAGCGTTACGCCAACGTCAACGAGTTGCGCAACGCCATCGACAGTGCCCTTGCCACCCATCGCCGTCGCCGCCAATGGGCCATAGCCAGTGTTGCCACCCTGTGTCTCCTCGCCTTGGGTGCCCTCGCCGTATGGCTGTTCCTGCCCAAGGCCACCAATGAGACCGTCACCCGCACCATCGTTGACCGCCATGCCACCGACTCACTTCGCGAGGTGCTTGCCCGCCAGCAAGCGGAGAATGCCGCCACGCAAGCAGAGATGGAGGCACAGATGGCCATGAGGATGGGTACCATGCGCGACAGCATAGCACAGTTGCATGCCCAGAGTCAGCGGTTGCAGGAAGAACTCAACCGGCTGTCCACCGCCAAGGCACAAGCCCTGCAGGCCTTTGACCGCGCCGCCTCGAAGACGGGCGTCATCCGCGAGCTCGACACCCTGCGCCGTTGGCAGTGGCACCGAGCCGACCTCAACGAGCGCATCCAAGAGATGAACAGCTTCGTGTACAACTATGTCAAAACACTTGATGCCCGTTTTTCAGACAGCGACCGCGACAAGGTGCGCGAGGTACTCCTTGAGCACTGGCAGAAGTGGAACAACGAGGTAGACAAGAAAATCAAGACTATAAGGAACAAGGAGCGAGGGTGACGAGAGACGATTCAATACCCAACACTTTCCATTCTATACTTGAACAGCGGCCAGGCATCCGTGGCCATATATGCCTCCATGGCACCGTCGGGCACTATGAGCGTGGCGGTGTTGAACGTTCGGTCGTCAAAGGCATCGACGAAGAGGTCGGGCGGTCTTTGTGCCAGCGTCTGCACCCTGTCCAAGCTTTTGCACCCTATGAAAGCAGAAGACAATATCTCCTTCATATCTGCAGGTATGACCAGCTGTTGCAACGCCCCGCAGTCTAAGAACGCGTAATTTTCGATAAGCTCCAGATGGCGTGGCAGGTCCACCACTTGCATCCTCCTGCATCTCGAGAAGGCATTCGAAGCCACGCCTCCCACCACATAGCGCCGTCCGTCGGGAGCGGTCACGCTGTCGGGCAGTGTCAGCCGGCCGGCAAAGGTGGTGTCGATGCAGCATCCGTCTGCCATGCCGCTCCCCACCACTGCCATGTCAAACTCCTTTCGAGTAGAGAACGTCACCTGCTGCGCCCCGCGGTTTGTTGGCAACACTACCGTCCACGTCTCATCACCTTCCACGCGCTGAGGAATGTGCCACTGCTCATCCTCCAGAAAACCGTTCATGAAGTTCATTGCCTCTTCCCACTTGGCATAGTCGAGGTCAGCCGGTATCACGCCCTCGTCCTCCGTCTCTACTATCCTCACGAACCGGTTCCACGGCTCAGCATTGCGAAATACCGATGCGCAGCCATGTGGCACCACCAGTGTACACTTCTCGTAAGTGGAGAGATCGAAAGCGTTGACGGAGCCATGCGGCGGCACGCGACAGGGCAACGTCACCTCGCGCAGTGACGAGCAACCTACGAACGCGCGCTCATCCAGCATCAGCAGTCCGCCCGACAGGTTTACTCTCTCTAGGTCAGCACACCCATAAAAAGCCTCATGTCCCACCATCTTGACCGTTGGCGGCAAGGTCACTTCAGTCAGGCCCACACATCTGTAGAAAGCATGAAAGGCCACTATTGCTATGGGGTAGGTCTTTCCGTTGGCGATAAGCGTCAACGAGTCAGGTATAGCCACTGCGCCCCGTAATGTCCAGTCGATGCAGGCATGGCCGCGACGCAATTGTCCCAAATGTACGAACTTGTCACTGTCCGGCACATTCTTCTCATATATACGAGTCGAGAGATTGGTAAGCGAGTCGCCCACCATCACCCTCGTGATGATTATCTGCGCCCGGCAGCATATCACAGCCATCACGCATACCAAGGTCAGGACTATCCTCTTCAATTCACTATTCACATTCAAAAATCGTATCTCGTCATTCTGAACTTGAACTTCCTCCATGCCGGAGCGCGTCGGTAAGCCTCCTCACTCCCCGCCGGCACCACCAGCGTGGCCGTCTGATAGGTCTGTTCGTCGAATACGCTCTCAGCACATTCGGGCGGCTCCTTTGCCAGCACCGTCACCCTGCACAGCGAAGTACATCCGCTCATCGCCTTGGCATACAACACACTCATAGTCGGCGGGAAGGTGATGCTTTCCAGTTTCTCACATCCCTGCATGGCCTGGTCGCCGATGCCCAGACAGCTGTCTGGCAGCACCACCTCCGTCAGTTCTTTGCATCCTTGCAGTCCCGCCCGTGCAATGGCGGTCACCGGCCATGTCTTCCCATTCTCGTGGACTATTCTCGAAGGTATCACGATACGTCCCTTCGTGTCGGCGGGGATTGCCGGTTGATGATATATCGACATGCCCACATTCCCACTGTCAAAACACATCTTGATATGGCGCACGCTGTCTATCACCACATAGGCCACCTGCCCTCGCACCCCCAGTGCGAAGCATATATACAATATCATCCATATCAGTCTGTTCATAGGGATTTGGCTTCAGGCTACAGCACGTCGGCCTGCATTGGATGGCAGGTACTTGGCATATCTGCGTACGAAACTCTCAAACTCCAAATTACAGTAATCGTCCATCCTCTCCTGGTAGTCGTCCAAGCTGCCAGAGAATGCGGAGAAGTTGAGGTATAGCACCAGGTATTTATTGTGTCCCTCGGTGGGGTGTTTGCCTATCCACAGGTCGCCGAAGAGTTCATCGAACAGGTCTGCCTTTTGCACGTCATAGTAGTGTTCGAGCATATTGATGAGCAATGTCTTGCCGAAGCGTCTGGGGCGGATAAAGAAGAAGTAGTCGTCCGCTGCCTCTATCATCGGTAAGTACATTGTCTTGTCCACATAGTAGCAGTTACGCTGGCGCACGTCCTGCCAGTTCTGCATGCCGTATGGTATGCGCTTCGGTTTCTGTTGTTGCATCATCACTTTTTTATAGTATTGTTACTAAGAAGAAGTTGGATTTAGTGCATATTTTTATTCTCTAAACGGCTGAAAGCTGCAATCGTATATTATACTGGCTATTCAGAAATTTCTTCCAGAAGTTCGGCAGCTGTCATTAATGGTAAATCACAGAACCCTGCGAAATCACGTCCATTATTTGTCACTATAACATCACATCCAGACGCCTTTGCACATTGGTATTGCAACATATCCTCAAAGTCGCGCACACGATTTGCCATTGCCGTCAAAAGTTGGTTGTCATCATTAGGCAGCACACCTACTATAGCATGCAAATCACTAAACAAGTTGTAAACATCGACCTTTCCCTTTAAAATATACGCCATATTGGCAAATGTGAGATATGATGCGGTCAATATAACTCGTCCGTTCATACCATACTGAAGCAACTGCTCTGCATCATCGCCATTTTCACGTCCCAAGGCATAGTCAATGAGAATATTAGTATCAAGGAAGACTGTCTTCATCGGCTCAACAATGCTTTTAGGCGTGGATCATTCTCAATCTCTTCTTCGGTAAAAGATACGCAGCCGCTCCATTTCTTAATCTCCGGCGAAACAGGAAGAACCTTGTACGATTTCTTCTTTACGTCATTTTTATGTTTTGTAACCTGCGACAGGCTCCTAATGAAAGAAAGCAATCGCATCATTGCAGTCTCACTGTCTAACAGCGGACTCATCTCGCGGAACAACTCCGCACGTAGTTGTATTGCATTCATAATTCAAACATATTTTCATTCTCACCCTGCATTTTATTTGAACACCCACCAGCAGCATTAGAGAGAGATTATTGGTGTTTATCGATTGCAAATATACGAAATAGGATTTGAATAATGAGAGCAGAGAACAAAAAAGATGCTCCCGAAGGGTGAAAAGTCCTTCGAGAGCCTAAGTGTTAGTACCTATACTTGGTCCTGTTCGTCAGGATTTGCAATCCT
>CAMHPC010000079.1 GCA_946186945.1 uncultured Prevotella sp. | reverse complement strand
AGTTGCAGGATGTGGATGCACACCGCAAGATAATCTTCGATGCCATAGTGCAGTACCGCCACATGAAGAATATAGGCGTGGTGGCAGTGTTCGACCGCGGCAAGTTCGACCAGTATGCGCACTTTGCGCGTATAGGCGACGGTTCACTCGGTGGTAAAGGGCGTGGACTGGCATTTCTCGACAATATCATAAAGCGTCACCCACAGTTCAACCGCTTCCCAGGAGTGAGCGTGTCTATACCCAAGACCGTGGTGCTGTGTACTGATATCTTCGACCAGTTTATGGAGAGCAACAACCTGTATCCCATAGCACTGTCGGATATCCCCGACGAGGAGATACTCAAACACTTCCTCAAGGCACAGTTGCCCGACTCGCTGATAGCCGACTTCTTCACCTTCTTCGCCGCCACCAAGAGCCCTATAGCCATACGCTCGTCTTCACTGCTCGAGGACTCCCACTACCAGCCTTTTGCCGGCATCTATTCCACGTACATGATACCGTATCTCGACGACAAGTATGAGATGCTGCGCATGATGGCATGCGCCATAAAAGCCGTGTATGCCTCGGTATACTACCGCGACTCTAAGGCATATATGACAGCCACCAGCAACGTGATAGACCAGGAGAAGATGGCAGTGATATTGCAGGAAGTGGTGGGCAGACAGTACGACACCCGTTTCTATCCCACCTTCAGTGGTGTGCTGCGCTCGCTCAATTACTACCCCATAGGCGATGAGAAAGCCGAAGACGGAATAGTGAACTTGGCACTCGGTCTGGGCAAGTACATAGTAGACGGAGGTCAGACCCTGCGCGTGAGCCCGTATCACCCCATGCAGGTGTTGCAGACCAGTGAGATGGATATAGCGCTGAAGGAAACACAGACCCGCTTCTATGCCCTTGACACGACAGACACGGGTAGGGAATTTAAGGTAGACGACGGATTTAACATTCTCAACCTGCGTGTGAAGGAAGCCGACCGTGACCACTCGCTTTCGTACATAGCTTCTACATACGACCCCTACGACCAAGTGATACGCGATGGCATATACGAAGGAGGGCGCAAGGTGATAACCTTCTGTGGCGTGTTGCAGCACGGCATCTTCCCACTGCCCGAGATTTTGCAGATGACGCAGGAGTACGGTGCAGAGAGCATGCGCAGACCTGTGGAGATAGAGTTCGCGTGCAATGTGAACGAAGACCGTACGGGCGAATTCTACTTGTTGCAGATACGTCCGATAGTGGATGCCAAGCAGGTGCTGGAAGAAGACCTGACCACCATAGCCGACGAACAGTGCCTGTTGCGTTCGCATAATTCGCTGGGCCACGGTATCAACAAAGAAATAACCGACGTGGTGTATGTGAAGACCGACGATGAGTTTACGGCAGCCAATAATCCCGACATAGCGTGCGAGATAGAGAGTATCAACAGCCGTTTCCTGGCAGAGGGACGCAATTACGTGCTTATCGGTCCGGGGCGCTGGGGCTCGTCAGACTACTGGTTGGGTATACCTGTGAAGTGGCCGCATATAAGTGCTGCCCGACTGATAGTGGAAGAGGGACTGCGCAACTACAGGGTGGACCCCTCGCAGGGCACTCACTTCTTTCAGAACCTCACCTCCTTCGGCGTAGGATATTTCACCATTAACACATACACCGGCGATGGAGTGCTCAACCGCCAGGTGCTGGATGCACTGCCTGCCGTGACAGAGACGAAATGGGTGCGCCATGTACGTTTCGAACAACCCCTGTGCATCATGATGGACGGCAAGAAACAGGAGGGCGTGGTGCTGCTGCCAGGCGAGAAAGAATAGGGTAGTGGTGGTTAACGGCTGGATGCCGTGAGATGACGGTAATCGTTGACCACTACGAAGAGAAACATCTCAGGAGTCATACCATGCTGGCAACCCAGCAGATGCTGCACCTTCTGACTGAGGAGAGTCAGTTGGCTATTGCGCCGTGTGTCGGTGCTATAGAGAGTGCGGTGTATCACCTCCACCTGTCGCCACGAGAGCATGGTGACCTGTGGGAAGGTGAGGCGGTAGTCGGGACGCAGATAGTCGTATTCATTGAGCAGCCGGTGCAGACTATTGAAACCATGTTTGCACACCACGGTGGTGCCGGCTGCCAGGTCGCCTAAGCGTTGAGAGTTTTTTGTGAAGATGATGCTCAGAATGCCTATGCATCCCATGACTGGACCGTCTATGATGAGCAAGAGCCAGCGCAGCAGCAGTTGTGCCCCACTGGGTGGGGTTCCGTCGATGCTCATCACCCTGATGCTCATCACCATCTTGCCCAACGACTGCCCGTGCAAGAAATGCTCGCACAGCAGAGGGTAGGCCATGGCAGGCAGCATCAGCAGTGTGCCCAAGATTACAGCCGTGACGGGCGAAGAGAACTGCATCAGCGAGGTAATAGTATACATGAAAAAGGTGTACACCATTATCACCACCATGTCGATAATCCACGCCGTGATACGTGAGAGCAGTGTAGCCGACTGTTGTCGTATACAAACATATTGGCTGGTAGTGAAGCGAGTTTCCGACATGATTGTTCCTTTTTCGCAGTAAACAGTTGCAAATTTATCAAAAGAGCGTTATTTTTGCAAGTGAAAGTTAATCTTTTTTACCGATTATGCAGGAGGAAGCCTTTGTGATCAGGAATATGGCACGTTGGCGCCGTATAGAAATGCAGGTGGCAAGTGCCACTTTCGCCAGTTGCGATGAGATGGTGGAGATATATACAGAGATCTCCTCCGACTTGGCATATGCTCAGACCCATTTCCCAAGATCTGCCGCATGGCAATTCCTGAACAATCTCACCTTGGAGTTGCATGGTGTGATGTACCGTAAGCGTCATCCCCGCTGGCACAGGCTACTCACTTACTGGACACACGATGTGCCGTTGGCGGTATACGATGGCAGGCGCGAGTTGCGACTTTCGCTCATCGTCTTTGCCGTGGGTCTGCTCTTTGGCATGCTTTCCGCCCTGGGTGGCGAGCAGTACATGCGCATACTCCTGGGCAATGCCTATATGGACCAGACGCTGGAAAACATAGCCAGCGGCCAGCCAATGGCCATTTACGACGGTGGTCCCGCCACCACTATGTTTCTGCAAATCACCATAAACAATGTGTGGGTGGCATTTCTCTGTTTTGCCATGGGCATATTCACCAGTTTTGCCACTGGCTACCTCATACTGCACAATGCCATGATAGTAGGCGCCTTCCTTACCTTCTTCGCCCAGCGTGGACTTCTGTTTACCGCCCTGCCCACCATCATGCTGCATGGCACACTGGAACTCTCCGCCATCATCATAGCCGGTGGCGCCGGCATGGCATTGGGCAATGGTTGGCTCTTCCCCGGCACCTACACCCGCATAGAGTCGTTCTTGCGTGGTGCCCGTCGTGCCGTGCAGATCGTAGTCAGCACTGTACCTATATTTATAGTGGCAGGTTTCATAGAGGGTTTCTTCACTCGCTACACCGAAGTGGGAAACATGCCCAGAGTGTTTGTCATACTCCTCTCGCTGGCATTTATAATATTCTACTATGTACTCTTGCCAATAAACCGTCATCGCCAATGCCACCAAAGATAGACAAGATTTCGATATACGAGGACAGACGCCTTGGTGCCACCATCAACCTGGTGTTTGATTTTCTTAGCGAGAGTCGTAGCGCTTGGCTTCGCTTTGTGCTGGTGCCACTGTTGTTATTGTCTATGGTGCAGGCCACGTTTGACGGCATGACCATGGACGATACATCCTTGGCAGAGATGTTGATAACAGGTTTCGTATGGCCGGCACGCCATATGTCGTACAGTCTCTATGCCATGACGCTGACACTTGGCATATTCCTCACATTGCTCACCACCGTAGCACTTGCACTGGCATATCATCAGCGCGCGGAAGCATCAGAGTCACTCACCTGGCGGGTGATGTACCCTTACCTCAGTCATACACTACGGCGTGTGTGGACCCTCTTGCCAATAATAGCGTGCACGGTAGTCATCATGGCCAACACAGACGATTTCCTCGTCATGCTGGCCATAGTGATGCTGGTGTTGCCCTTCATGCTGGTGTGCCCGGTGCTGAGTTTTGAGTCGGAGAGTGTGGCACGGGCATGGCCACGGGCAGTAGGGTGGGGCTATATGTCGTGGGGGCAGATGCTGGTGTTGTGCGCAGGAATGACAGTGATATGCTTCTTCCTGCGCTCCATGGCTGCCATACCCTCTATGTGGATAGATAAGATAACGAATATGCTACTGCCCGACAGTCAGTTGGCAGACTGGTTGTCTTCGTTCATCACCTGGCTGTCGGATGTGCTGACCTGTCTGATGAGTTATCTCACCTTCTCGTTGTATGTACTGATGTATACCCTCTTCTATGGAAGCAGAGCCATGCGTCATCGCCAATCGCAGGTGGACGATGAACTGAGTACATTTGAAACCCTAGGATGAATACCATGTACGCAAAGGATAGCCTGACACAGAACCATTCGCTACTGCACGATTTGCAACGCGATTATGATTACACCCACGGGTTGCAGCCCGAGGCGTATGACACCCTGTCTACGGCAGACCAGTTGAGGGAGGCAGTGCCATACGTTTCATCAGACAGTGACAGGCTGAGCGGTGTAGCAGAGTGGTTTGCCAGTTGGCCGTGGGTGGTATGGGTGGTGCTTATCCTTCTGGTAATCAGTGCACTGGCTATATATGTGTTGCGCCATTGGTCTGGAAAAACCAAGCGCAATAAGAAGGCACAGCATGCAATGCTGGACGATATATACGTGACCGACGACTATGAGCATGCCATAGGCAGGGCGTGGAGTGACAACCAGTGGAACGAGGTGGTGCGACTGACATACCTGCGCACGCTGCGCACGTTGCATGATGCACACCGTATAGAGTGGCAACCGTACAAGGCTTTTATGGCTTACGTGGCAGAATGTCAGAAGGAAGAGATGTCGCTGCTCACACGCACCTTCCTGTATGTGAGGTTCGGACATTACGATGCCACGGAGGAGCAATGCAGGAAATGTGCTGAATGGAGTGACATAATAATAAAGGGTGCAGACAATGAACAAGAGTAGCAGTATAATGGTGATACCGGCACTGATACTCATGGTGGTGCTGTCGGTGCTGATATTCGATGGGAGCGGAAAACGCTCGTATGATGACAGTGACAAGTGGATAGCCACATACAGTCATAATGATGACATGCCATTTGGCATGATGCTATTCGACAGCATCATGAGTGCCACTTTGCCCCACGGCTACCGCTATAGTCCTTCGCCCCTCCCCGAGGCCTTGGAAGCAGCCGACAGCACAGGTTCCGTCTCGCTGTTGTATGTGACAAATAGCATGAGTGCTGATGAGGAGGGGAGTGAGATGCTATTAGACTTTGTACGTAGAGGCAACAAGGTGCTGCTGGTGTGCAATGAGATGTTGCATTTCGATGACACAGCCTACGCCGCGGAATATGGCATCCTGTCACGGCGACTGGACTTGATGGTAGAGGAGTTGGGCGGTTTCTCGTTCAACCAGTTCAAGGAAAGCCTGAGCGTCAACCATACCGACACCATCTGGTGGAATGAAGAGCCTGCCGACTGTTGGCACATACCCCAGGGACTCTTGCACAGTGCCGTTCGCCATATCAATACCGACCATCTTGCCACAGCCGCCTTTGGTACCGCCGATACCACTGTGATGGAGAGTTCCGAGGCATTGCTCTGTAGGGTGAAGTGTGGCAAAGGAGAGGTGATAGTGATGTCCAACACACTGCTGTTTACCAACTATGCCGTGCTGTCGGACAGTATCTCCCCATTCATCAACCGTGCGATGAGTCTCATTGCCGACCGTCCGGTAGTTCGCCTAAGTGATGTATCCATATCTGAACAGGACTCCACCTCATCCGTGTCGCCCTTGGCATTTTTTCTTAGCAACCGTCCACTTCAGGTGGCACTGTACATCGCCTTGGTGCTGCTACTGCTCTTCGCCTGTTTCAGTGCCCGTCGTCGCCAGCGTGTGATGCCAGTGGTGCAGGAACCCGTAAATCAGTCGAAGGCGTTTGCCGAACTTATCGGAAGCATCTATCTTAACGACAGTCGTTCGATGGTGGCAAAGAAGTATGTGCTCTTTGCCAACGAACTGCGAAGGAAGATGAGAATAGACATAACGGATAGGAACAACCGCCCTGCATCACTCTCCATGCTCGCCAAGCGTACTGGCATGAGCATCGAATATCTGAGTCATGTGATAGAGAGTACGGAGGTGATGACGACCGACTATCGTCGCAGGCCAGACAAGAAAGAGATGATGCAACAAATAGACCTGATAAACGGTATATTGGAGAAAATATGATTATATAAAACATAGAAATTTGTTCCGTAAAAACGAGATATACAATGGAAGAAAACTTACAACCAAGAGTAGACCTGACGGCTTTTGCCAACAGAGTGCAGATGCTGCGACAGCAGATAGCCACCGTGATAGTAGGACAGACCGATGTCATTGACCTGGTGCTCACCACCATGTTGGCAGACGGACATTTGTTGATAGAAGGAGTGCCGGGTGTGGCAAAGACCCTCATGGCACGTGTGGTGTCACACCTTATAGATGCCCGTTTCTCTCGCCTGCAGTTCACCCCCGACCTCATGCCGAGTGATGTGCTGGGCACCATGGTGCTCAATATGCAGACCTCGCGCTTCGACTTCCACCCAGGACCTGTCTTTGCCGACATAGTGCTGGTAGACGAGATAAACCGTGCTCCTGCCAAGACCCAGGCAGCCCTCTTTGAGGTGATGGAGGAGCGTCAGGCTACCATCGACGGCGTGTCGCACCCCATGAGCAGAATGTTTACCGTGATGGCCACACAGAATCCCGTGGAACAAGAGGGTACCTATCGCCTGCCCGAAGCACAGTTGGACCGCTTCATGATGAAGATAACGGTGCCTTACCCCACACTGAGTGAGGAAGTGGAGATACTGATGCGCCATCAGCAGCATACGGCTCTTGCACAACTCTCCATCCTGAGTCCGGTACTCGGCATCGATGACCTGACAGCCTGTCGCAGTCTTCTTTCTCAAGTAGTAGTGGAGCACAGCCTGGTGCAGTATATAGCCCTTTTGGTGCAGCAGACACGCACCTCGCCACTCGTATACCTTGGCGCCTCGCCACGTGCTGCTGTGGCACTCTTGCGTGCATCCAAGGCTCATGCCCTACTGCAGGGGCGCGACTTCGTCATACCCGATGATATACAGTGTGTGGCCCAGGCGGTACTCTCACACAGGCTGCTCCTCACTGCCGAGGCAGAGATGGAAGGTCACACCACAGTGAGTGTGCTGACGCAGATAATGCAGCAGGTGCAGGTGCCGCAGTAACCCCCATATCCATTACCCAAAGCCTATGTATTTGCGTGGACCGTTCTATATCTACATGCTCATCTCGGTAGTAGTGATAGCCCTTGGCATGTTGTGGCCCCTGCTCTATAGTATGGGGTTAGTAATGTGTGTGCTTGTGGTGGCTCTCCTCGCCGTAGATATGGCAGTGCTCTATGGTGTGGCTCATGTGAAGGCACGCAGGGAGTGCAGCAAGGTATTGTCGCTCGGAGAACAATCGTGTGTGCAAATACATATCGACAACAACGGTGCATGCTGGCTGCGTGTGCAGGTTATAGACGAAGCCCCCGTAGAATGGCAGATACGCAGTTTGAATATGCCATTGTCTGTACCTGCCCATCGTTCTGCCCATACGGAATATACGGTACGTCCTACTCGCCGTGGACTGTACACCTATGGCTCCCTGCGCCTGTTTCTCTCCACCCGTCTGGGGCTGATGGAGCGTAGAGTGACATGTGCACAGCCTTGCGATGTGCAGGTGTATCCGTCGTTTGCCCGACTCAGTGGCGCCTCGCTTGCCACGCCCCGAGACACTATGCGTGAACTGGGCACACGCCGACACCGGAGTATAGGCAACAATACCGAATTTGAACAGATAAAAGAGTATGTGCAGGGCGATGACTATCGTCATGTCAACTGGAAAGCCTCTGCCAGGCGTCACCAACTAATGGTCAACGTATACGAAGACGAGAAAGCACAACAGGTATATAGCGTGATAGACAAAGGACGACTGATGCAGCAGTCCTTTGCAGGGATGACCCTAATGGACTACAGTGTCAATGCTGCCCTCATGCTCGCCTACGTGGCTATCCGCAGAGACGACAAGGCGGGACTTGCCACTTTCGCAGCCGACGTAGATACGTTCATACCCGCTTCGCGGCAGAGCGGACAGATGCAGCGTATTATGGACAGCCTGTATCGGCAGGACACCACCTTTGAGGAAACCGACTATTCTGTGCTCTGTTCCAGTTTGCAACAGCGAGTGCCTCGTCGCTCGCTCATGGTGCTTTTCACGTCCTTCGCCTCACTGAGCCAGATGCGGCGGCAACTGCCATTCCTCAAGCAACTAAATCGCCGTCACCGTCTGTTGGTAGTATTCTACGCAGATACAGACTTGTCGCAACTCATGGCAGAACAGGCTGAGACGGCGTATGATTATGCACAGCGCCTGGCAGCCGAGCAGATGGAGTATGAGAAACAGATGATGGTGTATCATCTGGCACAACAGGGCATCTATAGTCTGTTGACTGCACCTCAGCACCTCACTGTAGATGTGATAAACAAGTACCTTGACATGAAGCGTAGAAATCTACTTTCGTGACGCAGGATACACCCTTTGCAAGATGTCAAAAATTGATATAAATCAAGAATGTTAAGAATTTCGCAAGTTTTTATTATAATTTGTTGCAAATAAACTGCGTTTTATTTTAAATTTGCAGTGTGTTTTTCATAGTATTAGATTTAAGGTTAACAAAGGTTGGGACTTAGCGAAGTCCCTTTTTTTTTTGTGCAAAGAGCACAAAAAAGGCCAACCGCTCTCGTGATGTGAGCGGTTGGCTTTTTCCTTTTATGAGATGGTATGCTTAGTCTTGTTGAGCCAGTTTGCCGTCAGAGCCCAGCACATCGATAATCTTGTGTCTGTACATCTTCTCCATCTCGTCGCGAGCGGGACCGCAGTACTTGCGTGGGTCGAACTCTCCGGGTTTTTCGGTGAACACCTTGCGTACAGCAGCGGTGAATGCCAAGCGAGAGTCGGAGTCGATGTTGATTTTGCACACAGCACTCTTGGCTGCCTTGCGTAGTTGCTCCTCGGGTATACCCACTGCATCAGGCAGTTTACCGCCGGTAGAGTTGATCATGTCAACATACTCCTGGGGAACAGAAGAAGAGCCATGGAGCACGATGGGGAATCCGGGCAGTTTTTCCATGATGGCGTCGAGCACGTCGAATGCCAAGGGAGGAGGAACGAGTTTGCCAGTCTTCGGGTCACGTGTGCACTGCTCGGGCTTGAACTTGTATGCACCGTGTGATGTGCCGATGGAGATGGCGAGAGAGTCAACGCCAGTCTTTGTCACGAAGTCAATCACCTCTTCGGGTTTGGTGTAGTGAGATTCCTCTGCCACCACTTCATCCTCAACACCTGCCAGCACGCCGAGTTCACCCTCTACGGTCACGTCGAACTGATGTGCATATTCCACAACTTTCTTGGTCAGAGCCACGTTCTCATCGTAAGGCAGTGAAGAACCGTCAATCATCACAGAAGAGAAACCGAAGTCTACACAACTCTTGCAAAGTTCGAAACTGTCGCCATGATCCAGGTGCAGAGCTATCTCAGGATGGTTGCAACCCAGTTCCTTGGCATATTCCACAGCACCCTGAGCCATGTAGCGCAGCAGAGTCTGGTTGGCATAGTTGCGTGCGCCCTTGGATACCTGCAGTATCACGGGAGACTTGAGTTCAGAAGAGGCTTTGATGATGGCCTGCAACTGCTCCATGTTGTTGAAGTTGAATGCGGGGATGGCATAACCGCCATTGATGGCACGGGCAAACATATCTCTTGTGTTTACCAAGCCGAGAGTTTTGTAATCTACCATAGTTAATTGATATTATGATTATTCAATAATTCCTTATACGCATGCAAAATTAACAAAATAGTTTGTCTATTACAAACTTTTTCACGCTTTTTTCATGTCCTTGTTTGTAATGTCCCCTGGCTGTGTGATGAGTGGGCAGTTGTGCGTAGAAGATTGATAAACGTACTTGTCAAAAAGTGAAGGTTCCGGAGTGTCACCGTCACTTGGTGAGTCACTCCGGAACCTTTAGTTTCTATGTGCAGTGGTATTACTTCTCGTCGCTGCCTATCATCTTCCATATCAGTGCTGCCACGCCGCCACCGATAAACGGACCGATGATGAATATCCACAGGTTGCTCAGTGCTGTGCCACCCTGGAAGATAGCAGGCGCTATACTGCGAGCGGGGTTCACTGATGTGCCAGTGTAGCGTATGCAGACCAGGTGTACCAGAATGAGCGACAGACCGATGGCCAGACCAGCCAGGTTGCCTGCACCCTTCTTGGAGTCAGTAGTGCCCAGTACTACCAGTACGAACACGCAGGTGAAGAAGATTTCTGCCAGCAGACCGCCCAAGGCAGTCACACCCTGTTGCAGGTCGTTGGCTCCTGTGCCGGCTATGGCACCACCCTCGGTAGAGGAGGTGAGCAGGTAGAGGATGGCAGAACCTATGAAGGCGCCTATCACCTGGAAGATGATATACATGCCACAGTCCTTAGCGCTCATTCGTCCGCTGAGGAATACACCCAGGGTGATGGCGGGGTTGATATGGCAACCGGAGATACCACCGATGGTGTATGCCATGGCTACTACTGCCAAACCGAAAGCACATGCAGTGCCAACCACTGCGGGAATGTTGTTCACAGGGTCGCAACCCAGGCTCACTGCCACACCGCAACCCATGAGTACCAATACCATGGTACCAATCATTTCTGCTAAATACTTTTTCATATACTCGTTTTTTTTGAAGAATTTACATTCAATGGTTACTATTCGAACGCAAAAGTAAGAAAAATATTTTAATAAAACAAAAATCTTTTTAAGAAAAATTAAGAAAAGTATAGGATAATGCTGCAAATCAATCAGAAAATCCCTCTTTTCTACCTAAAAATAGTTAAAAATAGCAATCATGTGGCACTTAATGAAAAAATATACCTATTTTTGCGTGTTAAACTGAATAAAGATTTATGAAAATGCTAAAAAAACTCTTTTTATTTGTGGCAGTGGCGTTTTTCCCACTGACAATGTCTGCACAGGATGAGAATTTCTATATTTTCCTTTGTATTGGTCAGAGCAATATGAATGGAAAAGGTGAGATAGAGGAGATAGACCGTGCCGTGCCCGACAATTTCCTGAGTCTCTCTGCCGTGGATGGCAAGGGGCGTAAGAGAGGGCAGTGGCGTAAGGCTGTGCCGCCCAACAGTCGTGATGATGCTGGGTTGTCGGTAGTGGATTATTTCGGTCGTACCATGCTTGCCAACCTGCCCGAGGGTGCCCGTGTGGGTATCATTCAGGTGGCTGTGGATGGCGCCGGCATAGACCTGTTTGACAAGACCAATTACCGCAGGTATATTTCTACCGTGACGGAAAGTTGGAAAAAGAAGCAGATAGCCCAATATGATGGCAATCCCTATGCCCGACTGATAGAATTGGCACGTCAGGCACAGGATGAGGGTGATATCCGTGGCATCATCATTCATCAGGGCGAGACCGACGCATACGACAAGCAGTGGATAGCCAAGGTGAAGAAGATATATAACGACCTGGTGCACGACCTGGACCTCGATATCCGTACACCCCTTGTGGTGGGTGAGGTAGGCGGTACCGACCAGCGTGGCGAGTGTGCCCGTGCCAACAAGATAATCAATCAGTTGCCTAAAGGCTTCCAGCAGTGTCATGTGGCTTCATCGAAAGGCTGTTCGTTGCAGTCTGACCGTCTGCATTTCGATACCGATGGCTATCGCACCCTTGGCCGCCGTTTTGGCATGAAGATGTTGCAGGCTCTGGGATTTGAGTTTCATGAATACAAGTCTGAGGTTGTGGCAGCCCCTTATCAGCCTACCATCGATGTGAATGCCAGTATAGATACTCAGGGACTCATCATGGCGCAGGCCACCGAACCTCTACGCCGCGTGGATATACTCAGCCAGTCGGGTGATATACTCAAGACCATACAGTGTGATGGCACCCGCAATGTCGTAATCAACACCCGTGAGTTTCCTAACGAGAGTTATCTGAAGATGATTTTCTTGGGTACTAACGGTGCCACCGTAGAATTGGAGATGACACCATAAGTTGTACTTACTATAAATACCTAAAATCCGCAACTATCATCCAATACACGATTAAGGGTAGATTTATGAGTC
>CAMHPC010000078.1 GCA_946186945.1 uncultured Prevotella sp. | reverse complement strand
TGAAAATAGGTATTCCAAAAGAAATCAAAGACAATGAGAACAGAGTGGGTATGACACCCGCCGGAGTGGCAGAACTCATCCGTCACGGACACCATGTGTATGTGCAGCACACTGCCGGCGAGGGCAGTGGTTTTGCCGACGAGAAGTATGCTGCCGTGGGTGCAGAGATAGTGCCCACCATGGAGGAGGTGTACGGTGTGGCAGACATGATAGTGAAGGTGAAGGAGCCTATCACGCCAGAATATCCGCTGGTGAGGAAGGGACAGGTGCTGTTCACCTATTTCCACTTCGCCTGCGACAGACAACTGACCGATGCCATGCTGAAGAGCGGTGCCGTGTGCATAGCATACGAGACAGTGGAGAAGGATGACCGTTCGCTGCCGCTGCTCATACCCATGAGCGAAGTGGCAGGACGCATGGCCACCCAGAACGGTGCCTACTACCTGCAGAAGACCAAGGGTGGCAAGGGCAAACTGATGGCTGGTGTGCCGGGTGTGAAACCCGCCCGTGTGCTGGTGCTGGGTGCCGGCACGGTGGGTGAGGCAGCAGCACGCATAGCTGTGGGCATGGGTGCCGAGGTGACGATAACCGATATCTCGCTGCCACGTCTGAAGCGGTTGGCTGCCGACATGCCGATGGTACACACACTGTACAGCACTGAGCATAACATACGCGAAGAACTGCCCACCACGGATGTGGTGATAGGGTCGGTACTGATACCGGGCGATGCAGCACCGAAACTCATCACCCGCGACATGCTGAAACTCATGGAGCCGGGCACGGTGCTGGTGGACGTGGCAATAGACCAGGGTGGATGCTTCGAGACCTCGCACCCCACAAAGCATAGCGACCCCGTGTACACGGTAGACGGCATAGTGCACTATGCCGTAGCCAACATACCGGGAGCAGTGCCCTACACATCGACAATGGCACTGACCAATGCCACCCTGCGCTATGCACTGGCACTGGCAGACAAGGGGTGGCAACAGGCTTGCCGCGACGACGTGGCTCTCAGACGAGGTGTGAACGTGGTGGACGGTAAGGTGGTATACGAAGCCGTGGCCAAGGTGTTCGACATGGAATATACGCCACTGGTGCTGTAAGCACTCGCTGACACAATAAAGAAAAAAGAAGCGCCACGCTATCCCACTGGAGGTGATAGCGTGGCGCTCTTTATCGATGTAAAAAGAGTAAAGGGGCTCAGCGGTCCTTGTACATCTCGTCGTAATAACGCTGGTAGTCGCCGGAGGTGACGCGGTCCATCCACTCCTGGTTGTCCAGATACCACTTCACCGTCTTCTCTATACCCTCTTCAAACTGCAGCGAGGGCTCCCAACCCAGTTCGTTCTTCAACTTCGTGGAGTCGATGGCATAGCGCAGGTCATGCCCCTGGCGGTCGGTGACGTAGGTGATGAGGTCGAGGTCGGCACCCTCGGGACGCCCCAGCAGGCGGTCGACGGTGCGGATGAGCACATGTATGATATCTATGTTGCGCCACTCGTTAAATCCGCCGATATTGTATGTCTCGGCTATGATGCCATGATGATAGATGGTGTCTATGGCGCGAGCATGGTCCACCACATACAGCCAGTCGCGCACGTTCTCGCCCTTGCCATACACAGGCAGGGGTTTGCGGTGACGGATATTGTTGATGAAGAGGGGTATGAGTTTCTCGGGAAACTGATAGGGACCATAGTTGTTGGAACAGTTGGTCACTATGGTTGGCATGCCATAGGTGTCGTGGAAGGCACGCACGAAATGGTCGCTCGAAGCCTTGCTGGCAGAATAGGGACTGTGGGGTTGATACTTGGTCTGTTCGGTGAAGAGAGTGCCGTCGTTCTGAAGGGCACCATACACCTCGTCGGTAGAGATATGGTAGAAGCGCTTGCCCTCATAGCGCTCGGGCAGACTCTCCCAGTTGGTCTTGGCTGCCTGGAGCAACGAGAGCGTGCCCAGCACGTTGGTGCGGGCAAAGGTGAAGGGGTCGCGTATGCTGCGGTCCACGTGACTCTCGGCTGCCAAGTGGATAATGCCATCCACGGTATGCTGGCGCATCACAGCGAGTATGGTGTCGAGGTCGCATATGTCGGCCTTGACAAACTTGTAATTGGGGGCAGACTCTACATCCTTCAGGTTCTCCAGATTGCCCGCATAAGTCAGTTTATCCAGACAGATAATCTCATAGTCGGGATACTTGTTGACAAACAGTCGCACCACGTGCGAACCGATGAAACCGGCTCCGCCGGTGATTATGATATGATGCTTCATAGATGAATGATGTATTGATATTTCTGTTTTATATAACTCTGTTGTGCTTACTTTTATTATTCTGACGACATGATAAATGTTCATCATACGGATATCTCTGCCGAACCGAAGCAGCGGTGATGATGGCTGTCGTACACCACACAGAACTGCCCCGGAGCCACGCCGTGTATGGGATGACTGCTGTGCACTATGTATCCGCCGTCGATACTCTCGAGCCGGGCGGGGTGATATTCGGGAGTGTGACGTATCTTGAAGGTGACCTGCTGGGGCAATAAGGTGCCTGCAGCGGGTGTGAGGTAATGGAAGTCGCGGATGACGAAATCACTCTTGTATGCCGTCTGCGGGTCGTAGCCGTGACTCACCCACAGCACATTCTTCTCTGTGTCCTTGCGCACCACGAACCACGGTCCGCCGCCGAAACCCAGACCATGACGCTGACCGATGGTGTGGAACCACAGTCCGCGGTGCTGCCCGATGCGCTTGCCCGTCTCCCATTCCAGCACATCGCCGGGCTGCTCGCCCAGATAGCGGCGCAGGTAGTCGTTGTAATTGATCTTGCCCAGGAAGCAGATACCCTGCGAGTCTTTTCTCTTGGCACTTGCCAGATGTTCACGCTCGGCTATCTGCCGCACCTCGTCTTTCATGAAATGTCCGATAGGGAAGAGGGCCTTGGCCAACTGCCAGTCGTAGATCTGTGCCAGGAAGTCGGTCTGGTCCTTCACAGGGTCGGGACTGGTGACAAGCCACTTGTGCCCCTCGGTATCGGTCTCTGTGCAGGCATAGTGACCTGTGGCAATGAGGTCGTAGCGATGCCCGCACTTCTCGTGGAAGGCACCAAACTTAATCAGGCGGTTGCACATCACATCGGGGTTGGGGGTGTAACCGCTGCGCACCTTGTCCATGGTATAGCGCGTCACCTGTGTCCAATACTCCTCATGACAGTCTATCACCTCGAGTGGACATCCATAGCGGTGTGCCACGGCGGTGGCCATCTCCAGGTCCTCCTCGCTGCTGCAGTCCCACTCCTCGTCCTCATCGGGTCCTATCTTGATATAGTAACAGTCGGGATGCAGTGCCATGCTCGCCAACTGATACACCACCACACTACTGTCCACTCCTCCCGAGAGGAGCACTGCTATGCGCTTGCCTTGTATCTCTTGCTGTAGGTTCATGCTTGCAGGGTGCCTATGATATCGTGTACGGAAGTGCAGCCGTGGCTGTCGAGCCATGCGTTGATGCCGTCTATCACCTTGACGGTGACGGTGGGGTCGATGAAATTGGCGGTACCTATCTCTATGGCTGTGGCACCTGCCATGAGAAACTCTATGGCATCGGTGGCAGAGGATATGCCTCCCAGTCCTACTACAGGTATGCTGACGGCGCGTGCCACCTGCCATACCATACGCAGTGCCACAGGCTTCACCGCAGGACCGCTGAGTCCGCCGGTGCCTATACTGAGCAGGGGGCGACGGCGCTCTATGTCGATGGCCATGCCCATGAGGGTATTGATGAGCGACACACTGTCTGCCCCCTCAGCCTCGCAGGCACGTGCTATCTCGCACACGTCGGTCACATTGGGCGAGAGTTTCACGATGAGGGTGCGGTGGTAGCGGCGGCGTACGGCACGCACCACCGACGAGGCTCCCTCCACGGTGACACCGAACGCCATGCCGCCCTGCCTGACGTTGGGGCAGGAGATATTGAGTTCGATGGCTGGTATGCCGCTGAGTGCATCTATGCGGGCAGCACATTCTGCATAGTCGTCGGGGGTGCTGCCACTCACGTTCACTATCATGTTGGCGTCTATATCCTTTATCTGGGGGTATATGTGCTCACAGAAATAGTCCACGCCCTTGTTCTGAAGTCCCACACAGTTGAGCATGCCCTGGGCTGTCTCTGCCATGCGGGGGTAGTCGTTGCCCTGACGGGGATGCAGGGTGGTGCCCTTCACTATGATGCCGCCCAGACGGTGCAGAGGCACAAGGTCGGCAAACTCCAGACCATAACCAAATGTGCCCGATGCAGTGAGCACAGGGTTCTTCAGTTCAAGGTCATTTATCTTTACATTTAACTTTGCCATAACAGTTTCTTAATATTTAACACTGGACCGTCCTTGCACACGCATATATTTCCCTCGTCGGTCTTCTCCACACAACAGAGACAGGCTCCGAGTCCGCATGCCATCTTGTTCTCCAACGACACTTCACACTCCACCTCATGCTCCGTGGCATAGCGAGCCACGGCACGCATCATGGGTTGCGGACCGCAGGTATATATAATGTCGAAACGCTGATGCTGGAGTATGCTGTGCTGGGTGACGAAACCTTGCTCGCCCTCGCTGCCATCCTCGGTGGTGATAAGCACAGTGCCCAACTCCCTGTAATGGCTGAGCAGTGACTGGGGGAGGTCGGAAGCGGTGCGTGCTCCGAGCAGGAAGGTGGGGCGTATGCCCTGGACCTTAAGACAGTGTCCGAGATAGAGCAGAGGTGCCACACCCACACCGCCACCTACCAACAAGGGTGCAGCATTGCCATCGGTGGGCAGTGTGAAACCGTTGCCCAAAGGCAGGAGACAATTGAGAGTATCGCCATTGTGCACACTGGTCATCTGGCGGGTGCCATCGCCCACCACTGCCACCAGCAACCATAGTTCATTGTTGGCTTCGTCTACATGGTGTACGGAGATGGGGCGGCGGAGGAAGGTGGTGGGAGAATGGTCCACACGCACCTCGACAAACTGACCCGGGAAAATGGGAGGGAGGGGTTGGGAATGGGTGAGACGCAGGAGCACATAACGCTGCCCCATGGGTTGCACTCCCACCACCTCCATATCAAGGAGTTTTTTCATTGTTATACTTATGTATGTTCGTTTGTGCAAAAATACGGGTTTTCCTACTAATACACAAGTGGCCGATAAAAAACTTTGCTAAATGGAAGTGGCGGACATGCCGACGCTGTCACTTTTCAGCGACGGGGCTGAAACGACTCGTAGGTCTGATCATCGTAGAATACGCGTATCTCGGTGATGCGACGTGATGCGGTCGGGGCAGGCTTCTGGTCTGTCTGTCGAGGGGTGGCACGCTGCGGGGCACGTGCCGGTGTCTGTACGGGCGCCGACGGTTGAACTGTCACCTCCGTATCCTGCAGGTCGAGCAAAGGAAAGGCAAGGGTGCCATCGGATGAAGAGGATGGGGATGAAGGAGAAGAAGTCTCACTGGCACCGCTCATCATATCGCCAGTGCCGAAGACCAACCACTCCAGACTCACTTGGGGCATTTTGCTGCGTATGGCCTCTACCGTATTCAGGGTGGGTTTGGTCCTACCTTTATATATACTGCTCAGGGCAGCGGGCGAAAGTCCGATGTAATGTGCGAAATCATTCTGGGTCATGTGCTGCTGCTCCTGCAAGATGCGTATTCTGTCCTTCATAAACGTGATTTTTTGCTTCACCCTGTTTTTAGAGGGTATTTTGTTTTCGTTTACAAAAGTAAAGTATATTTTTGTATCAGCAAAATTTTTCTTGGTAAATTTTAATTTCAATATCCAACTAAACAGAGTTGATTTTACAAACACAATTGTAAATCACCAATATATAGCCCTCATTTCTTTAGGGTTGGAAACAGATAATGCTCCATACTACAACATTTTATTTAACTAATTATGATATACCACTGAGTTTGAAACACTTAAATAAGATAAAGTGGTCTAGACCCTACCTTCTATGCATTTTTGCCCTGACTGAGCGGTATTTTTTTTAGTCTTTTTATGTAACCATATTCGTCATTTTATTGATTATCAGTTATTTTAATTATACAACCTTCTATAGCATAAATATTCATACGACTTTACACTCTTTAATATCCACATTTTTATATTGTATATGTAACTTCTCGCAGATATACATTTGTTCTTTGCAAATCCGTACAAAAACCAATATTTGGTATTAGTAAAACGATGTAAATTGTGAATTGTAAATGCAAAAAATCGTTAACCGTTTTCCCTCCACCCGTCAAAACTGGGCATTTTTCGGCATTTTTCCCGTTTTTCCTGTCAATGGTCGGTTACGAGCGAAATACGCGAGTTTTGAGAGGGGTGAAGACGGTTAAACTATTTTATTTTAGCGGTTTAGGTTAAAACAGGGGTTAAAGAATATAGGTAAATCCAGATGCAGAAAAAAGGCCAAAAAGCGACTAAAAGTCGATTTTGGCCTTATAATTCTTATTTTTTTGGCTTCTCACAGCCAGTTTTCCAACTTTTCTGCCACTTTTTTCAGTGCATAATAAGGAACATCAGTTCCTTTAGCAGATCTCCTGGTGGTGTACTCTGATTGTCCAGTCCCTTGCTGCGTGCATCCACCTCTCTGATTTTGTTGAGTATCTCCATTGTTTTCCTTCCCGAGTAGGCTTTCATGGCAGCCACATATTCTCGCGCCTGCCATTCGCTGCGCAGTTCCAGGTGCTGTGCTATCTCTTTTTCTCCTTTGGGTGCCGGTGCATAGAATGCTATCATGAGGTTTTGGAAGAAAGAAAAGACGTTGGGCAGTATAGCATATATGGAGCCCGCCTTTGGGTTGGCATCGAAATACTGTATGATACGGTTGGCTTTGAGCACATCCTTGCGCACTATGGCATCGCGCAGTTCGAAGATGTTATATTCCTTGCTCACCCCTACCCTGTCTTCCACCACATCGGGTGTGATATGTCTCTTGTCGGCAGGCAGCGACAGCAGCACCTTATCTATTTCCGAAGTCAGCCGTGAGAGGTCGGCTCCCACATGGTCTTTTATCATGTGTACAGCCTTCACGTCGGCGGTAGCACCTTTCTCGCGCACGTAGGCTTCTATGAATGGCACCAGGTCGCGGTCGCTCTTCTTCTTGCTCTCCAGCACCACACCCACATTCTCCGCCTGCTTCACCAGCCGGCGTCGCTTGTCCATGTTGCAGTTCTTATAGCATAGCACCAGCACGGTAGAAGGCATTGGATGGTCGAGATACGCCTCGAGAGGTTCCCACTGTTTGATATTCTGTGCCTCGCGCACTATCACCACCTGGCGGTCTGCCATCATGGGGTAGCCTAAGGCTGCCTCTGCCACCCTCTGCGCATTGGTGTCCAGTCCGTAGGTCACTGTGAGATTGAAGTCGCGCTCCTCCGGTTGTATGGCATGTTCCAGTATGTACTCCTCCACGCAGTCGATATAATATGGTTCTTCGCCCATAAGCAGATAAACGGGTGCATAATGTCCCTTGCGCAGTTCGCTCATTATGCTCTCGTAGGTCTGACCTTGTTTTTTTGCCATTTTTCTAATGTTTCTTGTGGAAATGTTTTACCTTTGCAAAGGTAGTGCAAGGCGAGAGAAATACAAAATGTGCTCACACATTTTTATTCCCAAACCGCAGCCTACATCACATACTTTATCCACTTCCCATCATACGGTATGGAGACAAAGCAACTGAATCTGCCCACTTACGACTGCCAGTTGAGGCACGAGAACGACAAGACCTACATATACGATGTGCTACGGCGCAGATATGTAGCACTCACCCCCGAGGAGTGGGTGAGGCAGCATTTCGTGCACTACATGGTGCAGCATCTGGGCTATCCTGCTGCCCTCATGGCCAACGAGGTGGAACTGCGGTGCGGCTCCAAGCGTCTGCGCTGCGATACCTTGCTCTACTCCCCCACCCTCCAACCGCGCATGATTGTGGAGTACAAATCTCCCAGGGTGAGAATCACGCGCAGGGTGTTCGATCAGATAGCAGCCTACAATCTCTTGCTCCATGTAGACTATCTTGTGGTGAGCAACGGCATGGAGCACTACTGTATGAGGATGGATTATGACAATCAAAAATATTTACCTTTAGGGGAATTCCCAAAATATAAAAATATTTTACAAGACAACTAAACAATGGGCATATTCAAATGGATAACCGGTCTGGTGGGATTTATGGTTGGCGGTCCGCTCGGGGCGCTTGCCGGTTTTATATTCGGTCATCTGATGGACAGCGGCGAGAGCACCTCCACAGGAGGGCAGTATAGCCATCAGGAGAGCACCTACTATACCGACAGCGTACAGGGACAGCGCGAGAGTTTTCTTTTCTCCATGCTGGTGCTCACCTCCTACATCATACGCGCCGACGGTAAGGTGATGCACTCCGAGATGGAATTTGTCAGGGCTTTCCTGCGCCGTAACTTCGGCGATGAGGCGGCGCAGCAAGGCAATGAGATACTCCTGAAACTGTTTGAGGAGGAGAAGCGTCAGAAGTCGCACTCGCCCTATGAATGGCGCGACACCATACGTCAGTGCTCTGAGCAGATAGCAGGTGCTCTGAACTACAGCGAACGGTTGCAGTTGCTCAACTACCTGGTGTTGATAGCCCAGGCAGACGGTCGAGTGCCCGACAGCGAGCGCAATGCACTGTATGAGGTGGCGGGATATTTGCATATGTCGAGCGATGAGGTGGACAGCATGCTTCACATGAAGAGTGACTCACTGGACGATGCCTACGCTGTGCTGGGCATTAGTTCTTCTGCCACCGACGATGAGGTGAAGGCAGCATACCGCAAGAAGGCTCTGGAGCACCACCCAGACCGTGTGGCAAAACTGGGTGAGGATGTGCGCAAATCGGCAGAGCAGAAATTCCAGGAGATAAACGAGGCAAAAGACCGCATATACAAAGCCCGCGGACTGTGACACGTCTGCCATGAACAACCACCTACAGCGAGAGGGCACCGACAGTAGTCTGTCGGTGCCCTCTCACTGTATATATATGACAACAGGTACTTATGCCTCTACGGCCTCGTCGTCATCCTTCTTCTTGCGTATCACGCGCTTACGCTTGGGTTTCTCCTCCACGGGGGTCTCGGTCTTCACGCCAGCCAGTTCGGGGTCTATCAGTATTCGTCCGCAGTATTCGCACACTATGATTTTCTTATGCATCTTGATATCCAACTGACGCTGTGGCGGTATCTTGTTGAAGCATCCTCCGCAGGCATCGCGCTGCACGTACACCACACCCAGACCGTTGCGGGCATTGCGACGTATGCGCTTGAATGAGGTAAGCAGACGCTCATCTATCTTCACCTCCAACTCACGTGCCTTCTCTCGCAACTTATCCTCCTCGTCGCGTGTCTCCTGCATTATCTCGTCCAGTTCCTCTTTTTTCTCCACCAGGTCTACCTTGCGCTCTTCTATGAGTGCACGTGTAGTCTCCAGGTCGCGTTTGCGCTCTTCCACCTTCAGGGTGCCCTCGTTTATCTTCTTCTCACAGAGTTCTATCTCCAGTTGCTGGAATTCTATCTCCTTGGTCAGCGAGTCGTACTCACGGTTGTTGCTCACCTGGTCCAGTTGTTGCTTGTAGCGCTCCACCAGGTCCGTGGCCTTCACTATATCCTGCTTCTTCTGCTTGATGGCAGTTTCAAATTCGTTCACCTCGTGCTGTATCTTCTCCAGACGTGTGGACAGGCCCTCGAGTTCATCCTCCAGGTCGCTCACTTCCATGGGCAGTTCTCCGCGCAGCGCACGTTTCTCGTCGATAGCCGAGAGGGTGGTCTGCAACTGGTAGAGCACTTGCAGTTTGCCCTCTACATTCAGTTCTGCTACTTCTTTTTTTGCCATAGTATTCAATATTATAATTTTAGATGATTTGTACTACATATACTGTATGGGGTTGGTATTGATGCCGGTCATCACGCATCTTACCCCCGGACACTGGCGGTTGATGATATCGCGGAAGATTTCACCCGTATACTGTTCGCTCTGATAGTGTCCCATCACACATATCTGTATCTGTTGCTCGTGGTCGAAATAGTCGTGGTAGTGCATCTCGCCAGTCACGAAAGCATCTGCCCCGGCTGCGATGGCATCTCCCAGCAGGAAGCCGCCGGCGCCTCCACAGATGGCCACGGTAGATATGGGTCGGCGCAGCAACTCGTTTGTCTGCATACACTCCACGGCGAAACGTTCTTTGAGCATGGCGACAAACGCTGTGGCTGTCATAGGCTCCTTCAGTCTGCCCACTACTCCACTGCCGCCAGCCACATCACCCACCTGCTTTGGTGCGAAGAAGTGCACATCGGCGAGCGACATCTTCTCGGCCATGCGGCAGTTCACCCCACCCCACGCATTGTCCATATTGGTATGCATGGCCACGATGGTGATGCGGTGCTCTATCGCCTTTATCACAGAGCGCTGCACGTAGTTGGAGTTGCTCACCTGTCTGAGCGGTCTGAAGATGAGGGGATGGTGCGCCACTATGAGGTTGCAGCCTTCAGCCACTGCCTCGTCTATCACCGCCTCGGTCACGTCGAGGCACAATAAAGCCCCTGATACTTCCGCTTCTGTCAATCCTACTTGCAGGCCGGCATTATCGAAGTCTTCCTGCAAGGGCAGAGGCGCGAATTGTTCAAGGGCGCGTATCACGTCTATTATCTTCACGCGTATAAATAAGTAAAAATGTATTCGGTCTGCAAAGTTAACTATTTTTTCGACTTTCTCTGTTCAAATATGAGAAAAAAGGACGAAGCGCCCATTTTTTTCACATTTTTTTTGTTTTATTCATTTTTATTTCTACCTTTGCACGCAGAGGTATCGGCATAGGAGCACAGTTTTCGTCTCTCGCCCGACACACAGTCTGATGAAACAACAAATAACATACTAAAACAAAACGAAACAAAACTATGATGAAAAGCAAACTTTACAGCATGATGTTCATGCTCGTGGCTGGACTGTTCACACTGTCCTTCACTTCATGTAACACTGATGATGAAACATTTGGCGATTACGACTACTCTTCGCTCCTGCACACTTGGGAAATGACAGGTTCTTCTTCTGGCTACTATCCATACAGCAATGTGGACGATGTAGTTTTCGACATGTCCAGCGAGGGCACCTTGCGCGTGTTCGTATCTCCCGACTCTGATGCAGCCTTAAAGTATGGCATGGACGACAACCAACTTTACTTCGCGTTCAACATAAGCGTGGGTTACAGAACTACAAGCAACTATAAGGGACGTCTCGTGCTCAACGGCACTGGCGAGTGGATATACGAAGTAAACGGTAGCACTCTCACCCTCAGTTATGCCGGAGGTTACTACCAGTTTAGCCTCACCTCACTGGGCTATGCCAACTACAGCACTCCCGATGACTTCATAGAAAGTATGTATGAATAAGATACTGAAACAAACAAAATCCCCACCCTCTCGCCGAGGGTGGGGATTTTTTTTGCCCACGCACTTCCGGCTGCTGACCATCATGAGCCTTCCTTGCACATTCTGTTATCTTCATGTCGGAGGCATCCTTGCTACTAATGTGCCATATACCGTTGACACTGTAAAACTATCGTCTATGACTGGCATCAGCCGTACCACCCTACTCCAATACTTGCAGCACCTCAGCGAAGCCAGCCTCATTGGGCTATCCATGCAGGATATGTAGAGTCAATTGCCGAAATCATGGTAATACCTGGCTTTCACGCCCCAGTCGCTCACCATGTCGTCTTGCTCGGCGGCCTCTACCCTGCGCTCGGTATCGGGCTTCAGTTTGGGGAAGAAATTGATGCCAGTCATCTGCTCTATGTCGTCTATTGAGGTGACATACGAGCGTATGTCGCGATGACGGCCTTGGTTGGGTACCACGAAACCTATGGCGCGTGCATAGTTCTTGGTGCACAGCACCACCTTGAACAAAGCATCAGGCACTGCCACACGGTTGCGCCCTATAGTCTGCTTCACACCATCGTAGAATATCGGTCCGGTCACCACATACACCTCGCCGTATTTCCTTGCCCACTCTCGGCAGAGTATCTCAATATCGTTCCAGTCGCCTTTGTTCAGTCCGTGGTTCTGCGGACATATATTCGACAACAGGAATGACTGTATGTGTGCGCGGCGGTCCCAACGGTTGTCGCCTGCCGGACAGAGATGTCCACGGTCGTAGCGCGACTGGTAGTAGTCATCGTTGGTGGCACGCCCTGCGGGAGTGTCATCATCCTCCTGAAACTGTATGCTGCTGCGGTCGCTCTTGCCATAGGTATGAGCCTTGGTCAGATGCCACGCCACCCAGTTGGCTATCTTCCAGTCCTTATTGTACGACACGGTGTAGCCATCGCGCACCAGTATCAGTTCTGGACGGTTCAGAGCCGCAGGTATCTCCAGTCCACCAGGTCTTT
>CAMHPC010000077.1 GCA_946186945.1 uncultured Prevotella sp. | reverse complement strand
ACAAAAATGCAAGATAATCCCTCTTGCGACGCGAGACGCGTCGCCTCCTACCTTAAGATTAAAACTACTCTACTACCCAGCGGTCTATAGAGAGATTTCCTGAATTGGCTAAGATTTTTGAAGGACTTTTTCCTTTTCTCTATCTGCATGGTGGGTGGGTGCCGGGCGACCCTTTCAGGGTCGATTTTTGGTAGTGCCCTTGCTATCCGGGGGGTGCTCGCTGCGCTCGTACCCTCGGTTATCGAGAGGAGACGCCGTCGGTGTCATGGTTACCTTCGATTGGCAGCAGTCAGCCAGTTTTTTTTAATTTTTTGAATCAATTTTTTTATAATTTTGAGGCCGATAGGCTGACCTAATAAAAAGGTTGGGACATCGTACTTATGCACGCAAGATGCGTGCGCTCCTATGCGAAAACGGTGGACATTGTACTTACGCACGCAAGATGCGTGCGCTCCTATGCGAAAGCGGTGGACATCGTGCTTACGCACGCAAGATGCGTGCGCTCCTATGCGAAAACGGTGGACATTGTGCTTACGCACGCAAGATGCGTGCGCTCCTATGCGAAAGCGGTGGACATTGTGCTTACGCACGCAAGATGCGTGCGCTCCTGGCGTCAATGCTTAGAAATCGAGTTTTATTTCCGGGCAGGCATCGGTTAGGGCTGTCAGCGCCTGGTATGCTGCTTTTTTCAGGTAGAGGCAGTCGGAATGTAGAGCGGTTTGTGCCTGGTCCACCAGTTCATGTATGCCTCGCTCGTCGGGTATGCGCGACTGTCGGAGCAGACGCGTGATGACGAGCAGTCCCATATACTGTACGAGTGGACGGTCCGTTGCCATCCACTGATACGCCAAGAGCGGAGCGTACTGTAGATGCTGATAGAGGTGAAAGGCAGAAGCCTCAGCCAACTCCTGACTGTCAGTCTGTTCCACCCACACATCCACAAACTCAGGCAGCATCTCCTCCGGAGGCATGAGCATGGTGGCGAGCAGTCTACATTCCCTCACATTCTCCTTCCACAGAGCCAGAGCCAGCGAGCGCGACTGCGGATACTGCTGCGCCATGAGTCTGAGGTCAACCAGTCGGACGCCCCAGTTGAGTGGTCCCGTAGCCCCTTTCTCGCGCATAGACTGCGCCACCACCCCGTTCATCATAGGTCTGAACGAGCGTTTAATCTCCCTTACCTGTTGCTCGACAGTGAGTTTAGAAAAGTCCTGATTCATAACCATCCACCTATTACATTATACTAGTTTCGCATGTCTATTACATAAACGGCCTGAAAGGGCGCCATCTTACATACAGTTATCATACTCCAGAAACTTGAATTATATCATATCAGCGCAGCATACTCGGAAGAGTATCTCATCATCTGCTGCTCGTATGGTTCGTCGAGAGAAACCGTCACATCCGTGGGGTTGCCCTCCTCATCGGTGACGAGAGAGAATCGCGGGTTGATAAATCCCTTGTATGGTGCTATATCGAGCCGTCTGAAGCGTTCGAGCACCTCCTGATGCAGTGCCGGGTCGATGTTCACCCCATACTCCTCCACCAGGGTGCGTGCAGCCTGGTAGTCGCCTTCGCTCTTGATCCGTTGCACCTCGGCGAGGAGAGAGGCGAAGAGCGGTCGCAGAGACTGATAGTCATTGATTTGCACGTATGATTTGCCCTCGCGCTTCACTATCTGCACATTGCCAGAAGAATGTTTCATCACCCAGTGGGCTATGAGCGCCCTGTTTCTCATGTGCGCCTCCTCTATCTGCTGCCCCGGTGCGATGCGGGTGAGTTGAGTGACGAGTCCGTTCATGAGATAGCCATAGTACTGCGCCTGCCAAGCCCTGTCGTCGGGCAGTATGCCGAGTGCGACGAGTTTCTCGTCTGCCATATAGTAGAGTCCGAAGAGGTCTGCCCTCGCCTCCTCTATCGTATTGCCATATTCCTTGAGAGCATCGGAGAGAGTGCCAGGGAGCAGTTGTCCGCTGCCGTGTCCGAGACATTCGTGCAGGTCGGTATGCACCTCGTCGGTGACATCAGCATATTTTGCCATGAGTGCCCGTGTGTCGTCGTCGATGACAAACTCCTCGCGGAAGCCGCTGCCCTGCGCCGCTTTGTCGTATGCCCTGGTGAGGTTGACGATAGTAACGCTCTTGCTGCCGTGCAACTTACGTATCCAGTCGGCATTGGGCAGGTTGATGCCTATGGCAGTAGAGGGGTACTCGTCGCCCCCGAGCATGGCAGCGCACACGGCATTTGCCGACACCCCCACCACCTTGTGTTTCTTAAACCGCGCGTCGACGGGCGAGTGGTCTTCAAACCACTGCGCGTTCTGGCTGATGGTCTGTGTGCGCTGTGTAGCCACCTCGTCAATATAGTGCACGATGCCCTCCCACGATGCCTTGAGAGCCAGCGGGTCGTTGTACACCTCGATGAAGCCGTTGATGAAGTCCACCACACCTTCATGGCATTCCGTCCACGCCACGGAGTAGTCGTCGAAGGTCTTCAGCGAACCCGTGTGGTAATAGTCTACCAGCAGGTCGATGACCTGTCTCTGCGCCTCGTTTTCTGCATACTGGCGTGCCATGAGCAGGTTGTCGCAGATATGGCTGAGTGCTTCGCCATAGAGTCCGCCCACCTGCCATGTCACCTCATGTATGCCCTGTTCATCCCTCACGAGCGTGCTGTTGAGGCCATAGGAGGGAGGCATGTCATCGGCAGCGTCCTTCATATTGGCGTAGAACTGTTCCGCCTCGCTCTGCGTCACGTTCTGATAGAAATTGACGGCAGACGTAGCGACGAGGTCATCACCCTTCCGTTTGTTTACTTTTTTCATCAGAACGTCGGAGGAGAACATCACGGGGAGAAGTTCGTCCGTCATCTGTCTGCGCGACTGACCGGGCAGCAGGGGCAACTGGTCGTCGGGCAACTGCTCCACGGCAGCGAGCAGGTACTCCTGCGAGAACCCAGGCATGATCTTGTCGGAGCCGTAGTGATGATATATACCGTTTGAGAACCAGATGCGGTAGAGGTATGTCTGCACGGCAGTGAACTGTTCATCATCGGCATGCTGCTGAGAGAGATACGCATAGACGCCCTCCATGAGTTTGCGTATGCGCAGGTTGTAGCGTCCGAACTGGTCGAAGGTGATATCCCTGCCCCAGAGGGTGGCTTCGGCGAGATAGTATATATACAACTTCTGCCGGGCAGTCAGACGACCGAAACCCGGCAGATCATATCTGAGCATCTGGATGTCGGCAAATCGCACATCCTGATGAGTATTTAACTGTTGCGACATATACGAATGTTTACTATTTGTTTATTTTTTTTCTTGATTTTTGATTTCCTATTGAATACTTCAGCCTATACTCTCGTGGAGTCATGTTATTGAATTTGAAGAATGCAGCGTAGAAGGACTGTCTGTTGGAGAAGCCCACCATGTCGCTGATATCCTCCATATTGAGATCGATGTACCGTTTGTCGGTCAGCAGGGTCATCGCTTCGTCTATGCGGAAGCGATTTACGAAAGAGGTGTAGTTCTTATGAAATCTCACGTTGATGATGGCAGAAATGTACCGGGTGTTGGTGCCCAGGTCTTCAGCCAGTCGTTTCGCAGAATAGTCTTTATCCTTGTACTTTTTTTGAACCAGAATGATGTTGATAATCTTTTCCTCCAATTCATCCATCAGTTTAGGGTTAACCAGATTTCGGTAAGCGGCTTCTTTTTCTTTCGGCGGGGTGATGTTGTACTTTGCCATGTAATTTAGGTAGTGTGAATGAGTAAAAACATAAAACTTTATTGATAACAATGCAAAGGTAAACAAAAAAAATCAAACTTCAAAGAAATTTTGTATTTTTTTAATAATAAACACTTTACGTATTTTTTTTGAGTGACAAATCATGAAAATAAGCGAATATTTTCCGATGTGATTTTTTTCAAACCGCCGACGACGGAAAGTGTGAAATATGAGGGGTAATACGACAAAAAAGAACGAAGGAATAATTGACAAAAGCAAATTAACGAGAGCAAATAAAATAGAAAATTATAATTTTTCTCTGCTTAAAGCAGAAAAAAGTGTAACTTTGCATGCGATTTTACAGTACTCCACGCTTTTATGGAGTGTTTTTGGGGTATACTAAGTAAAGAAAAATGGAAGTAGCGATAGTAAAATACAATGCAGGCAACATCTTCTCCGTGGTTAACGCCCTTCGCCGGCAGGGAGTAGACCCACTGCTCACCGATGATGCTGAGGCACTGCGTGGTGCCGACTGTGTGATTTTTCCAGGACAAGGCGAGGCGAGCGGAGCCATGCAATATCTGGACTCTCACGGTCTGACCGATGTGATCAGGAGTCTGCGTCAGCCCGTGCTTGGCATCTGTATCGGTCAGCAGTTGCTGTGCCGTCACAGTGAGGAGGGCGACACCGACTGTTTAGGCATCTTCGATGTGCCGGTATGTCGATTCCGCCCCACCGACCATGCCGACAAAGTGCCCGCCATGGGATGGAACGCCCTGCACGGCATGCGCGGTCCGCTGTTTCGAGGTTTTGAGGATGGCGACTGCGTGTATTTCGTGCACAGTTACTATGTGCCACAGTGCGGCGACACCATAGCCAGCACCCACCACATCACCGACTACAGTGCAGCCCTGAGCCGCGACAATTTCTTCGCCACACAGTTTCACCCTGAGAAGAGTGGCGAGCGCGGCGAACTGCTATTGCGCAATTTCCTTGAAATAGCGAGAGAGAGATGAACAAGATAGAACTGATACCAGCCATAGACCTGATAGGCGGCGAGTGCGTGCGTCTGCAGAAGGGCGACTACAGTCAGAAGACCGTATACGACAGCGACCCTGTGAGGGTGGCTGAGCGTCTGGAGCGTGAGGGCTTCCGCCGCCTGCACATAGTAGACCTGGACGGAGCCCGTGAGCGCCGTGTAGTGAACCACTCCGTGCTGAGTGCCATAACCAGTGCCACCTCGCTGACGGTGGATTTCGGCGGCGGCATCACCAGCAGTGCCGACATAGACGCTGCCCTGCATGCCGGTGCCAGTATGGTGACCGTGGGTTCGGTGGCAATGAAACAGCCCGCCCTGTTTGAGGAGTGGCTGTCCACCTACGGTGCGTCGCACCTGATATTGGGAGCCGATGTGCGTGAGGGCAAGATAGCCGTGAGCGGTTGGGAGGAGCAGAGCAGCGTAGACCTGTTCAGTTTTCTGGACTACTGGACAGCGCGCGGCGTGTGCAACGTGCTGTGCACCGACATATCACGCGACGGCATGCTCAGCGGTCCTGCCACCGACCTCTACCGCAGCATCATGCAGCAGTACCCCACACTGCACCTCATAGCCAGCGGCGGGGTGAAGGACACCGCCGACATACTGTCGCTCGCAGAGGCAGGCATACCTGCCGTAGTGTTTGGCAAAGCCTATTACGAAGGCAGGATATCAACAGAGACACTGATGAGCCATGGCACTGACTAAGCGTATAATAGCCTGTCTGGACGTGAAGGACGGCGAGACAGTGAAAGGCACCAATTTCGTCAACCTCCGTTCTGCCGGCGACCCGGTGGAACTGGGCAGCCGCTACAGCGACGAGGGAATAGACGAGTTGGTGTATTTAGACATCACCGCCACACATGAGGGGCGCCGCACCTTTACCGAACTGGTGAGCAGGGTGGCACGCGCCATCAACATACCCTTCACCGTGGGCGGCGGCATACACGGCATAGAGGATGTGGACCGTCTGCTCAATGCCGGTGCCGACAAGGTGAGTGTGAACAGTGCCGTGCTGAGCGACCCCACCCTGATAGACACCATTGCCTCGCGCTACGGGTCGCAGGTGTGTGTGTGTGCCATCGACGCACGGCAGGACCCCGACGGCTGGCACTGCTACGTGCACGGGGGCAGGAAGCGCACCGAGCGTGGACTGCTGGAATGGGCGAAGGAGGCAGCCGACCGCGGTGCCGGCGAGATACTCTTCACCAGCATGGACCACGACGGCACGAAGAACGGTTTCGCCTGCGAGGCACTGAGGCAATTGTCCGAGGCCCTGTCCATCCCTGTGATAGCCAGTGGCGGTGCGGGCACCATACAGCATTTCGCCGACGCCTTCGAGGTGGGCCATGCCGATGCCGCCCTTGCCGCCAGCGTGTTTCACTATGGTGAGATAGGAATAGGTGAACTAAAGAAGCAACTCTCGCAGCGTGGCATACCCATGCGTCTGCACTGACATATATATATTGACACAAGAAAACAAGATATAACGATGGAATTAGATTTTGACAAGCAGGGCGGACTGATACCCGCCATCATCCAGGATGCCGACACCCGACAGGTGCTGATGCTGGGATACATGAACCGCGAAGCGTACGACCGCACCATGACCACCGGCAAGGTGACCTTCTGGAGCAGGAGCCGCCAGACACTGTGGACCAAGGGAGAGACCTCGGGCAACTACCTGAACCTGGTAGACATGAAAAAGGACTGCGACAGCGATGCCCTCCTGGTGCGTGTGCACCCCGACGGTCCCACCTGTCACACAGGCACCGACACCTGTTGGGGAGAGAAGAACGAGAAGAAGCCACTGGAGTTTCTCAGCGAGTTGCAGGATTTCATCGAACGCCGTCATGAGGAGATGCCCGACGGCAGCTACACCACCAGCCTGTTTCGCGACGGCGTGAACCGCATGGCACAGAAGGTGGGCGAGGAAGCCCTGGAGATGGTGATAGAAGCCACCGGCGGCACCACCGACCGCATGATATACGAGGGCAGCGACATGCTCTATCACCTGATAGTGCTGCTCACTGCCAAGGGTGTGCGCATAGAGGACCTGGCACGGGAGTTGCAGGAGAGACACAACCCAGGTTGGAAGAAACACTGAACGAGCAAGCAGGAGGACCAAGGATATGTTGATAGACTACGAGAAAGTGACCATCTATCAGGACGACTATTGCGTGCTGAAGGACGTGGATTTCAAGGTAGACGAGGGAGAGTTTGTCTACATCATAGGCAGGGTGGGCAGCGGAAAGAGTTCGCTGCTGAAGAGCATGTACTGCGAACTGGACATCGAGTCGGCAGAGAAGTGCGAGGTACTGGGGCGCGACCTCAGCCACCTGAAGCGTCGTGAGGTGCCTGCCCTGCGCCGTGAGATGGGAGTCATCTTCCAGGACTTTCAGTTGCTGCACGACCGCAGTGTGGAGCGCAACCTGAAGTTTGTGCTTCGTGCCACAGGCTGGACCGACAAGAAGGAGCGTGCCGAGCGCATAGACAGTGTGTTGGAGGCTGTAGGTCAGACAGACAAGAAGGAGAAGATGCCCCATGAACTGAGCGGAGGCGAGCAGCAGCACATAGCCATAGCCCGCGCCCTACTCAACCGTCCGCGCATCATAGTGGCAGACGAGCCCACAGGCAACCTGGACCCCGACACCGCCCGACGCATACTCAGTCTGCTGAAGGGCATCAGCAGCCACGGCACGGCAGTGGTGATGACCACACACAACATATCCCTGATAGACGAATTTCCCGGCAGGGTGTATCGCTGTCACGACGGCGGCATGAGCGAGGTGACCGGCGAATACTCGCAGATGGACCTGAGCGAGGAGAGCAAGGGATAGAAAAGAATGAGGAGAAGCAAAGAAAAAATAAAAAAATAATTCATACAGACTATGATAGTAATGAAATTTGGAGGCACCTCTGTAGGTACTCCCGAGCGCATGAAGCATGTAGCATCGCTCATCACACGCAGTGAAGAACCCGTGTTTGTGGTACTCTCAGCCATGTCGGGCACCACCAATTCCCTGGTAGAGATAAGCGACTACCTGTACAAGAAGAATTCCGACGGTGCCAACGATGTGATCAACACCCTGGAGAAGAAATACATGCGCCATGTGGCAGACCTGTACAGCACCGATGAGTGGCGCAACAAGACCCGTGAGTTTCTGGAAGCCGAGTTTGACTACCTGCGCACCTTCACCAAAGACCTCTTCACCAGTTTCGAGGAGAAGAGCATAGTGGCACAGGGTGAGGTGATCAGCACCAACATGATGGTGAACTACATGCAGGAGAGCGGAGTGGATGCCTGTCTGCTCAACTCGCTCGACTTCATGCGCACCGACAAGAACGGCGAGCCCGACCCACGGTACATACGCGAGAAACTGAGCGCCGTGCTCGAAGCCAACGCCGGTCACCAGGTGTACATAGCACAGGGGTTCATCTGCCGCAATGCCTACGGCGAGATAGACAACCTACAGCGTGGAGGCAGCGACTACACCGCCTCGCTCGTGGGAGCCGCCATCGCCTCATCTGAGATACAGATATGGACCGACATCGACGGCATGCACAACAACGACCCCCGTGTGGTGGAGCATACCGAGGCAGTGCACCAGTTGAACTTCGAGGAGGCAGCCGAGTTGGCATATTTCGGAGCCAAGATACTGCACCCCACCTGCGTGCAGCCCGCCAAGTATGCCGGCATACCCGTGCGTCTGCTCAACACCATGGACCCCGACGCTCAGGGCACCATCATAGACAATGTGGTGATGCGCGGCCAGATAAAGGCAGTGGCAGCCAAGGACAATATCATAGCCATAAAGATAAAGAGCAGCAGGATGCTACTCGCCACCGGTTTCCTGCGCAAGGTGTTTGAGATATTCGAGAGTTACCAGACACCTATCGACATGGTGTGCACCTCGGAGGTGGGAGTATCTGTGAGCATAGACAATGCAGCACATCTGACGGACATAGTGAACGAATTGAAGAAATACGGCACCGTGACCGTAGACACCAACATGTGTATCATCTGCGTAGTGGGCGACCTGGACTGGAGCAACCTGGGCTTTGAAACCCTTGCCACCGAGGCTATGAAGGACATACCCGTGCGCATGATATCCTACGGAGGCAGCAACTACAACATATCATTCCTCATAAAGGAACAAGACAAGAAACGTGCCCTTCAGAATCTGAGCGACAACCTGTTTTCCAAGAAATAAGCACTGGGCATTATGAAAGGTATATTTCCACTTGAGGGTTTCCGTCATCAGGAGACCCCCTTCTACTATTATGATGCCGATTTGCTGCGTCGCACCCTCGGAGTGATCAATGCCGAGAGCGGCCGTCACCAGGCGTTTCGTGTGCACTACGCCATCAAGGCCAATGCCAACCCCTCCGTGCTGCGCATCATCAGCCAGAGCGGACTGGGAGCCGACTGTGTGAGCGGCGGCGAGATAGAGGCAGCCCTGAGAGCGGGCTTCCCTGCCAGCAAGATAGTATATGCCGGTGTGGGCAAGAGCGACTGGGAGATAGACCTGGGTCTGAGCAAGAATATCTTCTGCTTCAACGTGGAGAGCACAGCCGAACTGGAGGTCATCAACGAGCGTGCCCAGATGCAGGACAAGGTGGCCCGCGTGGCACTGCGTATCAACCCCGACGTGGGTGCGCACACCCATGCCAAGATAACCACCGGACTGGCAGAGAACAAGTTTGGCATAGCCATGAGCGACATGTATGACGCCATAGACACCTGCCAGGCGATGAAGAACGTGACACTGGTGGGACTGCATTTCCACATAGGCAGTCAGATACTCGACATGGGCGACTTTGCAGCCCTGTGCAACCGTGTGAACGACCTGCAGTGCCAGTTGGAGCACCGACACATAGAGATAGAGAACATCAACGTGGGCGGCGGTCTGGGAATAGACTACGTGCACCCCAACCGTGTGCCGGTGCCCGATTTCCGCAGTTATTTTGCCACCTATGCCCGCCATCTGAAGTTGCGCGACGGTCAGACCCTCCACTTCGAGTTGGGCAGGGCTGTGGTGGCGCAGTGTGGTTCGCTCATCACCCGTTGTCTGTACGTGAAGCAGGGCACAGCCAAGCAGTTTGTGATAGTAGACGCCGGCATGACCGACCTGATACGACCCGCCCTGTACCAGGCATATCACAAGATAGAGAACCTGAGCAGCGACGAGCCCCTTCAGACCTACGACGTGGTGGGTCCGATATGCGAGTCGAGCGATGTGTTTGCCAAGTCGATAGACCTGAACCGCACCAAGCGTGGCGACCTGCTCGCCCTGCGCAGTGCCGGAGCCTACGGCGAGATAATGGCATCGCAGTACAACTGCCGCAGACTGCCCGGCAGCGTGATGAGCGACGAGATATGAGCATAGTGTGGTGGTGGGTGTGCCTGGTGCCACTGCTGGCATGTGCCGTGAGCGCATGGCAGAACGTGTGGCGCAGGGAGCCCCAGGAAGAGGAAGGCAGAGGCATGGCAGACGGTCACCGGCGCATCACCGTACTCCTGTGTGCCCAGGGCAATCCCACGTCATTGGACGAGCATCTGCCACTCTACCTCACCCAGGACTATGCCGAGGGCTACGATGTGATAGTGGTGACTGAGAAGAACGATGCCGACACCTCAGACATACTGAAGCGCTACCGTCATCATCAGAACCTGCACACCACCTTCATCCCCGCCAACACGCGGTACATGAGCATGAAGAAACTCGCCATCACCCTGGGAGTGAAAGCCGCCAAGACAGAGTGGATAGTGCTGTGCGAACCCACTTGCAAGCCCGACGGGCAGAAGTGGCTGCAACAGATATCCTCACACTGCGAGGAGGACAGCAACCTGGTGCTGGGCTACACCCATTTCGAGAGTATGCGTCCTACCACCGTGTCGAGCGAGAGCGAACCCCTACCCTCTCACTACAGCATAGACCACCTGTGCACCTATCTGTACTGCGCCGACCGTGCCCAGCGCGATGTGGCATACCGCACCAACTGCTACTGTGTGGCATTTCGCAAGAGCGAGTTTCTGTTGGGCGGAGGGTTTCAGGGATTTCTGAAATACTCCATCGGGGAGTATGACTTTCTGGTAAACAAATATGCACGTGAGGGAGGCACACGCATCGCCATGGAGCCCGAGGCATGGATGACAGAAGAGGCACCGAGCGTGACGCAGTGGGAGAACCGCCACATCTACCACCACGAGGTGCGTCAGCACCTGGAGCGCACCTGGCAGTGGCGCATGTGCCGCAGGTGTGACACCCTGTGCCTGTATGCTGCCTGTGTGAGCAGTGTGGCAGCCATAGCAGTGGGTGCAGTGACGGAAGTTCTGGTGCTCGGCGTATGCGGAGCAGTGTCGCTCATGCTGACCATAGCCATCAGATGGCGACTGATACGCCAGGTGCTGCATCGTTTCCGTATGCACACATCACCGTGGCACGTGCTGAGTTATGAGTTGCGAGCCCCATGGCGAGCCGTCCGCACCCGTCTGAGGTACGAGTATTCCGACCCGTATGACTTTATCAGTCATAAGGTGTGAGCAGAATGTTAATATGTGTTAATATAAAGAAAAAGAATAGAGTAACCATTGCTGTAATGCAATAAAAATTCGTAATTTTGCGGCCGATTTAGTCCGTGGAGGCATATTTAAGTACATGCACGTAGTGTGTCGCCTTGCGGAAAAACCCGTTAATACAATAATAAATGTACGCAATTGTAGAAATCAACGGTCAGCAGTTCAAGGCCGAGCAGGGCAAGAAATTGTTCGTGCATCACATCAAGGATGTGAAGGCAGGCGACTCTGTTGAGTTTGAGAAGGTGCTGTTGGTAGACAACGATGGTGCCGTGAAGGTAGGTGCTCCCACCGTAGACGGAGCGAAAGTAGTGTGTGAGGTACTGGACCCCCTGATCAAGGGAGACAAGGTGATTGTGTTTAAGATGAAGCGTCGCAAGGACTCTCGCAAGCGCAATGGTCACCGTGCCCAGTTTACCCGTGTAGAAATCAAATCAGTAATAGGTTAAAAAGAGGAGGACTTAGCATGGCTCATAAAAAAGGTGTAGGTAGTTCTAAGAACGGCCGTGAGAGTGCAGCCCAGCGTCTTGGCATCAAGATGTTTGGCGGTCAGAAGGTGATAGCCGGCAACATTATCGTTCGTCAGCGTGGCACCAAGCACAACCCAGGCAACAACGTAGGCATAGGTAAGGACGACACCCTGTATGCATTGACAGACGGTGTGGTACAGTTTCACAAGGGTGCTCGCAACAAGAGCGTAGTATCGGTGATACCTGAGGCCGAAGCATAAACAAGTAATCAACTATTCCAAACAAACACATATCATCCTGTGCCCTGAGGGTCGGGATGATATTTTTTGTTGATATTTTTATGGATATGATAAAAAGAATGAAAAAAATTTGGATTTTGCGATAGTAAGTATTACCTTTGCACACGCAAAAGCGACATGGTGCGTTAACAAAGCGGTTATGTGGTGGTCTGCAAAACCATATAGAGCAGTTCGACTCTGCTACGCACCTCACAAAAATCGGGAACATCTTCTGAAGATGTTCCCGATTTCTTTTTGTATAACCGTAACGCTTAGTAGGCGAAGAGCGGATAGTTCTTCATCGTGTCGTTCACCTTGGCACGTACCTTGGCGATTACTTCCTCGTTCTCGGGGTCGTTCAGCACTTCCTCGATGAGCT
>CAMHPC010000076.1 GCA_946186945.1 uncultured Prevotella sp. | reverse complement strand
CAAATGTATAAATTAGTCGCTTGATGAATGAATATTCACTTGCGAAAGTTCAGATTTTTATTTATTGCCGAGCACTGCAGCACTATATAAGTTGTTCGCAAATTTGGCTGTAATATAAAAAATTACTATATTTGCACGTTACTTGCAGGGTTGACACTTACCGCAAGCAGAAGGCAAAAAAATCTTTATAGATAAACAATGAAGGCTCTTTGTTTCTTATTCATATAATTCTCATGACTTATGACAATAATAAGAAAGTATGCGGAAGAATATCTATCAGATAAACGCCCCATAACAAAGGTTGGCATCGCCTTCTCGTCTAAGGAACGAAACATCACAGAATGGAAAGCCAAAAACTCTTTACAATGAGAAAACAATTACTCTTTGCCCTTGCAATGATATGCCAAGTGGCAATGGGACAGAGCATCTGGGATGCGTGCCGACTGGCCACAGTGAAAGAGAACCTGCAAGAGGGAGTGTATGCCACGGCATGCCACCACCTGATGAGTGAGGCGACGCAACTTCTGGGGCAGCAGCCGGTATCGGTGATGATGAAGGACCGAACGGCAGCCAGCGGTGACAAGCACGACTATCTGAGTCTGAGTCGCTACTTCTGGCCCGACCCCACGAAGCCCGACGGTCTACCATACGTGAACCGCGACGGAGAGTCAAACCCTGAACTGGAACGTCTGGACCGTCCCCGGCTCTCGCTCATGGCATCGGGCGTGACCACCCTCGCCCTGGCATGGTATTTCAGCGGCGATGAGCGATATGCCATGAAAGCCGTGGAGATGTTGCACTGCTGGTTCATTGATGAGAACACACGCATGACCCCCCACCTGGAGTATGCCCAGATAGTGCCTGGACAGAATGGCGACAAGGGGCGCTGCTACGGTTTGATAGACTCATATTCGTTTGTCGAGATGCTCGACGCTGTTCAGGTGCTCGAAGGTTGCAAATCATTCACACAGCGTGACAGACAGGCACTGAAGGCATGGTTTGGCTCGTTTCTCGACTGGATGCTGAAGAGCAAACAGGGACAGGAAGAGAGCAGGCAGGCAAACAACCACTCCGTGGCGTATGACGTGCAGATAATGGCATACGCCAAGTATGTGGGCAACAACGAGGTGCTCGACAGCGTGCTCACAGCCTTTTATGAGCGCAGGATGAAGACACAGATAAGTGCCGACGGTTCGCAGCCCCACGAACTCACCCGCACCCTGGCATTCGGCTACTCAGAGTATAACCTGAGCCACATGATAGACGTGTTGCAGATAATGCGCCACACGAGCCACACCACCCGCAGTACTGAGACCTTGACACTGTGCGAGAAGGCAGCCGACTACCTGGCAGCGTATCTTGGCAAGAAGGCAGAAGAGTGGCCGTATCAGCAGATCAGCCAGTGGGATGAGAAGCAGAACCAATTGGCAAAAGACCTCTACCGTCTGTACCTGATAGACCCTCAGCGCACCGACTATGAGCGGATGGCAAGAAAGAATATGGTGAAACGATGGGAAGACCGCTTCTTCCTGCTGTATTACACGCCAGACGGTATAGACAATGCCTTTGCACACGCCGACAGCCAACTGCGCCACCTGTTGCAGCGGACAGACGCAATGAGAGAAGAGGCAGGCGACACCACCCTGATGCCCCGCAGTGTGGAGAGAGACGGCAGTCTGCGCATGGTGCGACGCACAGACTGGTGCTGCGGTTTCTTCAGCGGCGAGTTGTGGCAGATGTATCAGTATACGCACGACCCCTTCTGGCGCGAACAGGCAGCGAGAAACACATGGCGGATAGAGCAGGCGAAATGGGACGCGAGCAGTCACGACCTGGGCTTCATGGTTTACAACTCCTTTGGCAAGGCATACGAGCAGACCGGCGACGAGGCATATAGCGACGTGGTGGTGCAGGCAGCCAAGACCCTCGCCACGCGCTTCAGCCCGAATGTGGGTTGCATACGCTCATGGAGTTGGGGCACACCCGAGCGATGGCAGTTTGCTGTAATCATAGACAACATGATAAATCTGGAACTGCTGTTTGAAGCCACCCGTCTGACTGGCGATAAACGCTATCACGACATGGCAGTGAGTCATGCCAACATGACGCGGAAGAGACATTTCCGCTCCGACGGCTCTTCATATCACGTAGTGGATTACAACCCTGAGAACGGCAACGTGATAAAGCGAATGACCCAACAGGGACTTTTCGACGAATCGGTATGGAGTCGAGGTCAGGGATGGGCACTCTACGGATACACCATGTGCTATCGCTATACCCACAGCCCACAAGACCTGGCTATGGCGCAGAAGATAGCAAAATTCTGGTTCTCGCAGCAGGACATGCCCGACGACCTGATACCCTACTGGGATATGCGCGACCCCGCCATCCGCACGGGCAAGGGTCCTGCACAGGACGGCAGTGTGCCACGCGATGCATCGGCAGCAGCCGTGATAGCCTCGGCGCTCTATGAACTGTCGACATACGTGGACGGCAAGGATGCTGACACATACCGCAGATATGCCGACAAGATAATGCACTCGCTCACCACCTCGTATCAATCTGTGCTGCACACATCGCAGGGGTTTCTGCTGCAGCACTCCACCGGCAACTATCCCGCACACGACGAGATAGACGTGCCCATCAACTATGCCGACTATTACTACCTGGAGGCACTGAACAGGGCAGCAAATGTCAGGCTTTCAGGGCGAATTCGAATGCCACTCCACCATTAGTGGGTATGTGTGCAGAGATAGAGCCACCGTGAAACAGCACCGCATTTTTCACGATAGAGAGACCCAGACCTGTGCCGCCCATATCGCGACTGCGCCCAGTATCGACACGATAGAAGCGTTCGAAGATGCGGGCGAGGTGCTGAGCCGGTATGCCCACCCCATTGTCGCGGAAAGAGAATTTCCAAAAGTCTTTCTCTCTTACAGCCGACACCTCGATGGTAGCGCCCACTCCGGCATAGTTGATGGAATTGTCTACGAGGTTTCTGAAGATGCTGTAGATGAGTGAAGCGTTCCCCTTGACAATGATACCCTCTGGCAGATAGTTGCACAGAGTCATCTCCTTTTGCTGAATAGCGATATTTGTCTCCTGCACTATATCCGCGAAGAGCAGAGACACATCCACCCGTTGCGAGGTCATCAGTTGCGGAGCATAGTCCATTTTATTGAGCGTGGATATATCCTGCAAGAGAGCCGTCAGTCGCTGTGCCTGTGCGTGTGTGCGCTTGATGAACTGCTGGCGGATATCATCGCTGATAGCAGGATTGTCGATAATGGTCTCGGTATATCCCAGTATGCTCGCCACGGGAGTTTTCAGTTCGTGAGCGATGTTTTGCGTCAGTTCACGCCGCATCTGGTTCTCCTTGGCGGCCTGTTCGCGACTGATGCGCTCGTCCATTCTTCGGGCATAACGGTGGAGCAGGAACGCCAACCCCACCATCACAATGATAGAGAATAGCAGCAGGTGCCAGTCGCTCACCTCGTTGAACGGCATGATGAATTTCCTGTCGTAGTCTTCAAACAGTATGAATATGGTGGCATAGACCAAGAAGACAGCCATCACGCTGACCCACATTTTCCGTCCTTCGCTCATATTGCCCTCTCCTCGAAACTATATCCGAAGCCTGTGCGCGAGACCAGGCACACGGAATAGCGGTTTAGTTTTTTGCGCAGTCGCGCGATATTCACATCCACAGTCCGTTCAGTCACGATGACATCCTGTGGCCATACATTTTCGAGCAACTGTTTGCGACTGAACACTTCACCTTTGTTGCTGATAAGCAGCAACAGCAGTTCATATTCCGTTCTGGTGAGTATTACCTCCTCGCCGTCTACAGTCACCGTCTTGGCTACGGTGTTGACCGTGAGGTCATCGTAGTTGATAGTCTTGTCTGCCATCTTTGCCCCTCTGTTGAGCACGGCTTTTACCCTTGCCATGACCTCTCGTATGGAGAAGGGCTTCTTCACATAGTCGTCGGCTCCGGCTGCGAAGCCTTGCAGGGTATCGTCCTCGGTATCTTTGGCAGTGAGGAAGATGATAGGCAGGTGCTGTGTGAGGTGGTCGGCACGCATCTGCTGTGCCAGTTCAAATCCCGACATGCCCGGCATCATGACATCGAGCAGCAGCAGGTCGAAATCGGCTATACTCATCCGCAGTGCCTCCTCCGCCGAAAAGGCTGCCTCGGCATGATAGCCCGATGCACGCAGATTGAAAAGCAAGATATCGCACAAGTCGCGTTCATCGTCGACCACCAGTATTTTCCTTTGTTCCATAAGCGGCTGCTAAGTTACGAAAAAACCTGATAATACACCCCACCTTTTACAAGTATTTAGCACAAGTGCCTCTCATCATCCTCTCACGACCATCCGAAGCGGGCTTCCACCACATTTACCACATAGTCGCCCAGTTTCTCCAGTTCATTGATCATATCCACGTATATGGAACCTATTATATAGTCGTACTCCTGATTGTTTACCGCCTGCACATTTTCCGTCTTCAGCGAGTTGCGCATTTGGTTTATGTCGTTCTCTATGCGGAAGGAGTCGCGTATATCGTGTTTGGAGCAATGTCCGTGCATCACCGTCTGCATCTGTCTGATGGAATTGCGGCAAAGAGTCATGAGCGAGAGCAGTTGTGCCGTCTGATGTTCATTGAAGGTCTTGCCCTCCTCGTGTTTGCGTTGCAGGGTACGTGCCAGTTTATAGCAAGAGTCGCCTATAGACTCCAGTTCACTGATTTCTCGCATCATCCTTCGTATCTTCTGCTTCGTCTCATCACTGAGATGTCCGTTGCTCACCTGTTCCAGATAGCGTGCTATCTCTATCTCCATTCTATCGGTATGGTCCTCTTCCTGTTCTATCTGCGAGAAGAGTTCGCCAAACTGTTTGTCTTTCTTCTCGGCGAAGAGTTGCTGCACCATGTCAAACATCTGCCCCACCCTTTCGGCAAATGCAGCCGTTTCCTTCTGCGCCTGGAGCACTGCTATTTCAGGTGTCTGCACCAGGTTGGTCTGTATGTACTGCAGTCTGAACTCCTCCTTCTGTGCCTGCGACTTGTCTGGCAACAGCCAGCACACCACACGTTGCATCTGCGGTATCAGTCCGATGAGTATGGCAGTATTGATGACATTGAAACAAGTATGAAACATAGCCAGCACCACCGGCAGGCGCTCCACCTGTCCTCCGGCCTTGGCATCATATCCCACGAGATTGCATACCATATCTACGAAGGGATAGAACAAAGCCAGCACCCACACCACGCCAAACACATTGAACAGCAGGTGTGCCAGCGCTGCCCTTCGCGCCTGTGTGTTGGCACCCAGCGCCACCAGGTTGGCAGTGGCGGTAGTGCCGATATTCTCGCCCATGACCAGTGCTATGCCCAGGTAGATAGGCAATACGCCCGTGGAACAAAGCAGGATGGTGATGGCCATGACTGCCGCCGACGACTGCACTATACAAGTGATCAGCGTGCCTATGGCGAGGAAAGCGATGATAGTGAGATGACTGGAGGTATCGAAGGATGCGAAGAATGACACCACCGCCTCATTATGTTCCAGGTCGAGCGATTTTCCCGTTGCACTCAGCATCACAAGAGAGAGAAACATAAACGCGGTGCCAAAGAGGAAGTCGCCCACATACCTGTGTCGTTTCTTGTATATGAGAATCATACCCACGAGAAACGAGGGAAAGACGATATTGGTCAGGTCCACATTGTAGCCAAGCGACATGATCCATGCAGTGAGCGTAGTGCCGATGTTGGCACCCATAATGACAGAGATAGCCTGACTGAGGGTGAGCAGACCAGCCGACACGAAAGACACCGTCATGACGGTAGTGGCAGACGATGACTGCACGGCACAGGTGACCAGCGTGCCGGTCAACATGCCCGTCACACGGTTGGTGGTCATCTTTGCCAAGATGTGGCGCAACTGCGGCCCTGCCATCTTCTGCAGAGCCTCACTCATCATCCTCATACCATAAATCAGCAATCCCAAGGCACCGAGCAACTGCATCGCCGCCATCACATAATTTTGACTTGTTTGCATATCAATAGAAATCTTTTGCTGCAAAATTAGGACTTATCCCTCCTTTGGTGAAGAAAATCGTGTTACGATATGGTTACAATTACAAAAGCGACGAAAGGAGAAGTTTCTGAAATTTTGAAAAAAAAATTGTGATTTTTTTTGAATTTCCGTTAACTTGTTTTAACTTTGTGCAAGAAATGAGTACTATAATCTATCCTTCACCCATCTTTGGACCTGTGCACAGTCGCAGGCTGGGACTCTCGCTTGGCATAAACCTTCAGCCTGGCGACGGCAAGGTATGCACCTTCGATTGTTTGTATTGTGAATGCGGTTTCAACGGCGACCACCGCCCCACCCTGCCACGCCCTTCGCGTGAGGAGGTGAGCGTGGCACTGGAGCAGACACTGCGCCGGATGCATGAGCGTGGCGAGCACCCCGACGTGCTGACCTTTGCCGGCAACGGCGAACCCACCACTCACCCCCAGTTTGCCGACATCATACGCGACACCATAGCCCTGCGCGACCGTTGGGCACCCGGTGCCCATGTGAGCGTGCTGAGCAATGCTACCGCCATAGGCAGGGCAGAGGTGAGAGAGGCATTGATGCTGGTGGACAACAACATACTGAAACTGGACACGGTGGATATGGACTACATACGGCTGATGGACCGCCCCACCCAACCCAGTTACGACGTGCGCCGCGTGGTGGAGCACATGAAGGCCTTCGACGGGCACTGCATAGTGCAGACCATGCTGCTGAAGGGCGTGATAGACGGCACCGACGTGGACAATACAGGCGATGAGTACATACTGCCGTGGCTGGAAGCCGTGAAGGAGATACGCCCGAGCCGGGTGATGATATACACCATAGACCGCGAGACACCCGACCGCCGTTTGCTCAAGGCCACAGCCGAGGAGATGGAAAGGGTGAAACGGATGGTCATCGATGCAGGCATAGCATGCAGCGCATCATACTGAGCACAGCGTGCATAGCCGCCACACACAGCAAACAACAGACCTTTACAAAACTAAAAACCGACAATAGCCTTAATATGAGAAAAACTGCTTTTATTATCCTGCTGCTATGTGCAGCGGGCTGTCTTGAGACAGCGGCGCAGCGGACTAATACGCAAAAGCCACGAAAAGAGATTACCACCCATGTGACCGACAGTCTGATACGTGACATGGAGCAGAAGTTGCTGATAGACAATGCGTCAGTAGACTATGTGAGTGAGGAACGTATGAACAAAGGTCTTGTCACCAGTTCACTATCCGCACTGAGCGGTCAGGCGGCTGGTGTGCAGGTGACCGCCGACAGTCGTATGGCAGCCCTCTCGAGTGTACGTGTGCGTGGCACCACCTCGCTCACCGGCGGCAACGACCCTCTGGTCATCATCGACGGTGTGTCGAGCAGCCTCTCCACCCTCTCGAGCATCTACCCCGCCGACATAGAGAGTTTCACCATTCTGAAGAATGCCGCCGAGACAGCCCTCTACGGCTCACGTGGTGCCTCGGGTGTGATACAGGTGACCACGAAGAAGGGTAAGTCCGGACACTTCCATATATCCTACGACGGCGACATAGGTTTCCAGAGCGTGTATAAAAACATCAATATGCTCAACCGCCAACAGTACTTGGGCGAGGCCCTGGCCCGCGGGCTCTATGCCAACGACGGCGGTCAGGACACCAACTTCCCTGATGCACTCACCCGCACCGGTGTGGTGAACAATCACCACCTGGCATTCAGCGGTGGCAACGAAGAGAGCAGTTACCGTGCCTCTATAGGTGTGATGAAGCACAACACCGTGATACGCAACAATTCCTACAACAACTTCGTGGCAAAGATAGACCTGACACAGAAAGCCTTCGACGGTCTGCTGAGGATAGACCTGGGCTTGTTTGGCTCGTCACAGCGCAACAAGAACATATTCGATGAGTTCGCACTCTTCTACAGCGCAGCCGCACAAAATCCCACCTTCCACAACGGTATGTACAACGGAGCATGGGAACGCAATACCGATGCATCGCAGATATCCAACCCTATAGCACTGCTACAGGAGAAAGACCACGAAAATAACCTCAACTTCAACACCCACGCCCAACTGCACTTCCAGTTCACCAAAGACCTGTGGCTGGAGGTATTTGGTTCCTACTCCTACACCTCCAACGAGAACCGCCGCTTCCTGCCCACCTGGGTATGGGCACAGGGACAAGCCTACCGCGGAGAACTGAAAGGCGAGGACTGGCTGGTGAATGCCATAATGAGATACCAGCACAAGTGGGGAGCCCACGACTTTGCAGTGGTAGGATTTGGCGAATATCAGGAGAACCAGCGCAGCGGTTTCTACACCACCGTGAAGGGTTTCACATCAAACTATTTTGGCTATGACAACCTGGACGGCGGTTCGATACTGCCCGACAACGGTACCGGCTCCAGTTACTACCGTCCGAAGTTGCTCTCGTTCATGGGAAGCATAGACTATACCCTTCTGGACCGCTACACCCTGCATCTGAATGCCCGTGCCGACGGTTCGTCGATGGTGAGCAAAGACAACCGCTGGGGTTTCTTCCCCTCAGTCTCCGGTGAATGGAACATGATGAAGGAGAGTTGGATGCGCTATCAGAAGACAGTCACCCGTCTGTCGCTGCGCATGGGTTACGGTCTCTCCGGCAACCTGGGTGCCATAGAGAGTTACAGCAGTCTGCGCATGATGCGTCCTATAGGCATAGTGCCCTACAACGGCACCACCTCAGTGGTGATGGGCTACCCCAAGAATGTGAACGAGGACCTGAAATGGGAGACTAAGAGCACCTTCAACGTGGGTGTGGGCTTAGGTTTCTGGAACAACAGGTTCCTGCTCAATGCAGAATACTACTACTCTCGCACGCGCGACATGATATACAACTACGGTGTGAGCATCCCCCCCTTCCCCTACGACCAGTTGCTCGCCAACCTGGGTTCGATGAGCAACAGCGGTGTGGAAATAGGCATGAGCATAGCACCCATCGAGACCAAGGACTGGCAGATGAGCGTGAATGTAAACATGTCGTTCCAGCGCAATAAACTGATATCACTCTCCGGATGGTACAAGGGCGAATACCTGCAGGCCGACGACATGAGCGGTCTGGCACATCTTGACGGTGCCGGCTTCCATGGTGTGAACAACGACATCACATACCAGATGGTGGGTCAGCCTCTGGGCGTGTTCTTCCTGCAGCACTGCACTGGACTGAAGGACAACGGCGACGGCACCTACAGTTACGAGATAGCCGACCTGGACGGCGACGGCAAGGTGACCGACGGAAGCGACAAGCAATTGTGCGGTCAGGCACAGCCCAAGATGACCCTGGGCTCAAACATCAGCCTGCGCTACAAGCAGTGGGACCTGTCGGTGCAGATGAACGGTGCCTTCGGACACAAGATATACAACGGCACGGCACTGACATACATGAACATGGCCTCATTCCCCGTGTACAACGTGATGGACGGTGCACCGGAGAAGAACATCACCGACCAGACCATCACCGACTACTGGCTGGAGAGCGGCGACTACCTGAACATAGACTACGTGACAGTGGGATGGAACGTGCCAATAAAGTCGCGCTTCATCAGCAGCCTGCGTCTCTCATGCAGCGTGAACAACCTCGCCACCATCACCGGCTACAGCGGACTGACCCCGATGATCAACTCATACGTGGCAGGCAGCACCATGGGTATCGATGACAAACGTTCGTATCCTCCCTACCGCTCATACAGTTTCGGCGTAAGCATACAGTTTTAAACCATAGCACACAAGAACATCATGAAACACATACGCAATATCTTATCAACAGCCCTGTGCATAGCCGCAGCGGCATTGCTCAACATCAGTTGTCTGGACGAACGTCCACACGACCGTATAGATGAGGAGGAACTGTTTTCCTCTGCCGAACAGATATACCTGAACACCGTGGCGGCACTCTATGTGCAGGTAGGAGGCAGTTCGATGGGTCAGGGACTGCAAGGAACGGAACGTGGCATATACGACCTGAACACACTGACCACCGACGAGGCTATGCTGCCCACACGCGGCGGCGACTGGTACGACGGCGGTCTGTGGCAGAGCATGTACCTGCACACATGGGACGGCGGTCTCTCGCCCGCCGGCGATGCCTTCAACTACCTGTTCCGCTCGATAGTGCTGTGCAACCAGTCACTGGACATGATAGAGAAGCACAAGGCCAAACTCACTGACGACCAGTATGACAGTTACTGCAACGAGGTAAAAGCCCTGCGCTGCCTGTTCTATTTCTACGTGCTCGACCTCTACGGCCGCGTGCCCTTTCTGGACCACTACGTGACCGATCTGAACGGTATACCGCAGTTGGAACGCAGTCAACTCTTCTACCGTCTGTACGACGACATATACGACTGTCTGACACTACTGAAACAAGAACGCAGCAACACCCCCGGACAATACTACGGTCGCGTGACGAGAGACGTGGCAATATTCCTGCTGGCAAAGATGGCACTGAACGCCGAGGTGTGGACCGATGATGTGTGGACCGACGACTCACGTCCTGACGGCAGCACCATCATGCTGAAGACCCCCGGCGGCGAGAAGAACGCGTGGGAGACCTGTTCATACTGGTGCAACGAACTGTCTAACACCAATTCGCTGGAGAGCAGTTACAGTTACAACTTCAGCGTGCACAACGAGTCTTCCAAAGAGAATATCTTTACCATACCTATGGACAAGATGCGATACTCCAACGTATTCAGATACCTGCACCGCTCATACCATTACGCCCACGGTGCCGCCCTGGGTATGGCGAGTGAGAACGGTACCTGTGCCACCCGCTCTACTGCGCTCACCTTCGGCTGTGACACAGAGAAACCCGACCGCCGCTGGTACGACAACTTCTACAGCGGCCAGGTGTGGGAGAACGATAAGGCAGTGCTTTTAGACGACGGCACACCCCTCTGCTATGAACCCCTGGAGGTGGCACTCGACCTGAGCGGCACCAAGCATGAGAGGACCGCCGGCGCACGTATGAGGAAATACGAGAACGACCCCACTGCCCTGAGCGACGGTTTGCTGATAGACAACGACATAGTGCTCTTCCGCTTTGCCGATGTGCTGCTGATGCAGGCAGAGGCTCTGTGGAGGATGGGCAACGATGCATACGCACTGACATGTATCAATAGGGTGCGCACACGCTCGCACATGGACCCCATCGGCACCATCGACGCGCAGACGATACTCGACGAGCGACTGAAGGAACTGATGTGGGAAGGCTGGCGCCGTCAGGACCTCATCAGGTTTGACCGCTACCACAAGGCATATGACCAGCGTCCGCAGGCTCCGGGCGAGGCAGACCGTCACACCCTGGTATTCCCCATACAGGGACGAATACTGAAGATGAACGACACCTACACCCAGAACCCCGGATACTAAGCCACCGACATGGACGCACTGCCAATGATAGGATTCACCCGTCACCGTATAGCCACCGACGGTGACGGTGTGACCACACTCATCACCTTTCACCACTGTCCGCTGCACTGTCAGTACTGTCTGAACCCGCAGTGTCTGGTGCCCCACGGTGTGTGGCGCATGATGACGGTAGACGAGATGGTGGAGCAGTGCCTGCCCGACAACCTGTACTACCTGGCATCGGGCGGTGGCGTGACCTTCGGCGGCGGCGAGCCCCTGCTGCGCAGCGAGGCGATAGCAGAATTTTGCAGCAAGGTGCCTGGGGGCTGGCGCATCTGCGTGGAGACCTCGCTCAATGTAGACAGCCGGCACCTGCTGCGGGTGCTACCCAGCATCAACCACTACTATGTGGACATAAAAGACATGAACCCCGACATCTACCGCCGCTACACCGAGCGCAGCAACGAACAGGTGATGCACAACCTGCGTTTGCTCATCGAACACGGCAAGGCGGACGATGTGACCGTGCGTGTGCCACACATACCCAACTACAATACCGATGCCGACGTGCACGCCTCGATAGAGAAACTCAAGGAGATGGGGTTCAGCCAGTTTGACGAGTTCAACTACGTGATACGCCCCCAAAAGGCGAAAGCCATAGCAGAAAAGGAAACGGAGCCAAAGAACCATACATGAACCCTACGCCACCCCTCGACACAGCATTGTCCACGGCACTCTTTGCCGATATGGAAGAGGCATTGACCCTGGCACCCGACTATGCCAGGGTCTATGCCGTATACTACAGGGTGTATCAGCGTCTCATTGACGAAGGTGTGAGCACCGCCCCCCTGCACTTCAGCGGCAACTTTGCCAAGACCGACTATCTGGTAAAGGAGCACCAGGTGCCACGCCCCTTGTCAGACTACATCAACGACACACGCAACAGGTTGCGCCATCGCAGTGCCCTGAGTCAGGACGAACTGAAGAAGTATAGCCCTGGCGACCTGGAGACCATCTGCCGCTTCATAGCCCACCTATGCCATGCCGAGATACCCACCACCCTGCAGACACACTTCAGCCACCCTGCGGCACGCACC
>CAMHPC010000075.1 GCA_946186945.1 uncultured Prevotella sp. | reverse complement strand
TATATACGAATACGTTGTTCATAGTTTATCCTATTATCTTCTCTGCCAATAAATCTTTTATCATACCCTCAATGTCGCTATCCGAGGCAGTGAGGGTCTTGCTCTCTTTGGCCTGGAAGGAGATATTTTTCACTGTTTTCACCTTAGTGGGTGAGCCTGCGAGTCCGCATTGGTTGGCATCGCCGTCCACGTCAGCCACCGACCACTGGTTGAGTGTGAGGTATGGTCTCTGCTCATAGAGGTTGGCTCGTGGGTCGCCCTCTTCCCTCTCCATGGGGCATGTAGCATATTTGTACTTCATCACCAGTTTGGCGTTGCAGGGACGACATGGTGCGGCGCTGCCGTTGACCGTGATGACCACGGGCAGGGGAGCCACCACAGTCTCCACGCCTCCGTCGATATGTCGGCGTATGGTAGCCTTGCCGTCTTCCACTTTCAGTATCTCCTCGGCGTAAGTCACCTGGTTCAGTCCCAGTTTCTGTGCCACCTGTGGTCCCACCTGTGCGGTGTCACCATCGATAGCCTGTCGTCCGCCGATGACGATATCCACATCGCCTATCTTGCGTATGGCAGTGGCGAGAGCGTATGATGTGGCCAGAGTGTCGGCACCGGCAAACAGACGGTCGGTGAGCAGCCATCCGGTGTCGGCTCCGCGGTACAGGCCTTGGCGTATTATCTCGCCAGCGCGGGGAGGTCCCATGGTGAGCAGTCCCACGGTGCTGCCGGGGTTCTGTTCTTTCAGGCGCAGAGCCTGTTCCAGGGCATTCAAGTCTTCGGGATTGAAGATAGCGGGCAGTGCGGCACGGTTTACTGTGCCCTCGGCCGTCATGGCATCTTTGCCCACGTTTCGGGTGTCGGGTACTTGTTTTGCAAGTACAACAATTTTCAAATTCATAAAATATATTTAAAAAAGTGTATTATTTACCAACTTCTTTCATCTGTGGCATATACGAGGCGTGTATATGCCTTGTTTGCCCTCTTTTCATTGGCGCTGCAAAAGTACACATTTTTTATGGTGGCGCAAAGAAAAACCATCTAAAAATGCACATTTCATCCCCATATGTGCACAAAGAAACGGATTTGTGCATAAACTGGAGATGAAATGTGCTTGTAAAGATATTAGAAAGGGCGTTTAGCGTCTGACAGTCTTTGTGGTTATCACCTTGCCATCGGCAGTCTGTTGCTTACGTATCACAATGCCTTTGGTGTGAGCCGTGGCGGGTCTGCCCTGCAGGTCGTAGTACTGGGTGCTGGCAGCATCTGTGGCCCCGTGCTGTGTGATACCGTCGACGGTACGTGTGAGAGTGATGCCTGCATGTACGCCGAAGGGAGCCAGTTGGTCTTTCTTAGAGTTGAACACCATATAGTAACTGCCGCCCGAGAAGGTGTCGCTGGTATTGTTGTAACTCAGCACCAGGTCGGAGAGTTCGCCGAAGATCATGCCGCTGAGGTAATAGTTCTGGTGGAAGGGGTCCTGTCCGAAGAACTGGTTGCGCAGGAAAGTCACGTCACCGTCGGTATCGCGTGTGCCCTTCACCCATCTGTCGGGGAAGTAGGGGCACAGTCCCTGTATGTATACCGTCTGTCCGCTGAAGCCCACCTTCACGTCCCATGATACGGCAGTCATGCCGCTCACCGTGCCGTCGTAGTCGTATTCTATGCTGGTAGACTTACATTCGTATGCATTGGTATATAGCCCGTCGGGAGGTGTGACCAGTACGTCGGTGGGGTCGGTGCCACCGTCGCGGTACAGCATGATGCCGGTGAGTTGTTGCACCACATTGTCATTCTCGTCTATCACCAACAGGTATGCCGAGGCAGTCATCACATCCTGAGCATCATTGTATTCCAGCACCAGGTCGCATTCCTGTCCGTCGTAGCCAATGACATAGAGTCTGGTGCCGCCATACGTGCCGATATACTGACGTGAGAGGCACGTCACCTTATTGTCGCTGACGGTGCCCTTCACCCATGCCGATGGCAGGTGTCCTGAAAAGCCCTGTATATACACCTTGTCGTCATTGATAGCCACCTTCACCTTGTCGCTCACATCCTCCTTCTGCGACTCGTCGTAGGGGTTGACGTTCTGGCAAGAGAGTACCCAGTTTTCTACCTTTGCCGTGGCGGGAGGTGTGAACGTGCCGTCAGTATTAGTGTCGTGGTCCTCGCCACCCAGTTCCTTGGTCACCGTCATGTCAGTGTAGTAGCACCAGGGTTGGTTGGCTGTCATGCTGCTGTTGATGAGTACATACTGCATGGTATAGAACTGTCCCTTGTCTGACATGTAGTACATGTTCAGGTCTGCCAGTCCGTTGTCGTCCAGGGCATCGAGGTATGCCGGTTGTCCGCCATACGAGCCGATATACTGGCCGCGTGTGAAGGTGGCGGTAGACCCGTCGAAGGTGCCCTTCACCCATGCGTTGCCGGTGATGGGGTTGGGCAGGTTGAAGTAGATGTCGGTGCCACTGGTAGCCACCTGCATGGCTTCGCTCACCGCTTCCACCTCCTCGCCCGAGTCGGTGTTATAGTGATAGTTGAAAGCCACCGTCCACTGTTCTATAGTGGCATCGGTAGGAGGTGTGACAGTAGTTTGGGCATGCATCATCATAGTGCAGATGCATGCCATAAGCACGCATAAGGTTTTGTTTTTCATATCAGTAGATTTTGTGTTAGTACAAATGCGACTGCAAAAATAATAAAAATATGACCAATGGCGAAGAAGTGAGCCGTTTTTTGCAAACCACTCCCCCAAACCGTTGTCACAGTCCGTTTGCCGCTCAGCCAGCACGTGGATGTGTGCTATTTGTGTGATTTTTCTTTGGTTGTTTAATCGAAAGTATTTACTTTTGCACTACTTGGTACAATTTCGCACATCAAACCTAATGATAAGTTGATAGACCGTCCCACCATAGACCGCATAATGGATGCCACCAACATAGTGGAGGTGATATCCGATTTCGTCTCGCTGCGCAAGCGGGGCACCAGTTACGTGGGCCTGTGTCCGTTTCACGACGACCGCACCCCCTCCTTCTCCGTATCCCCCTCGCGAGGAGTATACAAGTGTTTCGCCTGCGGCAAATCGGGCAATGCTGTGGGTTTCGTCATGGAGCATGAGCAGGTGACCTATCCCGAGGCCCTTCGCTATCTTGCAGCCAAGTATCACATAGAGATAAAAGAGCACGAACTCAGCGATGAGGAGCGTCAGCAGCAGAACGACCGAGAGTCGATGTTTATAGTGAATGAGTGGGCAGCCACCTACTTTCACGACATACTCAAGCATGATGTCGACGGGCAGGCCATAGGCTTGCAGTATTTCCGTCAGCGTGGTTTTCGCGATGATATCATAGAGCGTTTCCGTCTGGGGTTTGCCCTCAGTCGTCGTACAGCCCTCTCGGAGGAGTCGAAGCGCAAGGGTTATCGCTGGGAGTATCTGGTGAAGGCGGGACTGTTGGTGCAGCGCGATGATGGCAGCACCTACGACAGGTTTGCCGGGCGTGTGATTTTCCCCTGGGTGGGAGTGAGCGGCAAGGTCATTGCCTTCGGAGGCAGGTTGCTCGATGCCCGCACCAAGGGTGTGGCACAGAAGTACGTCAACTCCCCCGACTCAGAGATCTATCACAAAGACCATGAGTTGTACGGCATATATCAGGCCAAGCGAGCCATATCCAGCGAAGACTGCGTGTACATGGTAGAGGGTTACACCGACGTCATCTCCATGCATCAGTGTGGCATAGAGAATGTGGTGGCAAACTCAGGCACAGCCCTCTCCACCCACCAGATAAAACTGCTCAGACGGTTTACGGAAAACATAGTGCTGCTCTACGATGGCGACGAGGCAGGCATACATGCCGCCCTGCGCGGCACCGACATGTTGCTGGCAGAGGGCATGAATGTAAAGGTGCTGTTGCTGCCCCCGGATGAAGACCCCGACAGTTTTGCCCGCAACCATACGGCAGAGGAGTTTCGCAAGCACATAGCAGACCACCAGACCGACTTCATAGAGTTTAAGACCCGTGTGCTGCTCTCGGGCGTGACCGACCCTGTGAAGCGCTCGTCTGCCATCAGCAATATAGTGGCGAGCGTGGCAGTCATCACCGATCCTGTGAAGCGTGCCACCTACATACAGGAGTGTGCCCAGCAGACAGGCATAGAAGAGCGGGTGCTGATAGCGCAGATGAACCGCTTCATCCGTCAGAGGCGTGATGAACGCCAGCGCGAACGCGAGCGTGAAGCGCGGCGCGAGGAGGCTCTGTCAGTTGATGCCCCAGCCGCTCCCTCGCCCACAGCCCTTGAGCCCCTGGCACCGAGAGCAGAGGCACAACCCACCCTTGCCATGCTCGAACAACTGATAGTGGAACTGGTGGTACGTCATGGCGAGAAAGTCATCTTCCGTGGAGTGAAGAACGAGGCTGACGGTGAGACGATGGACGTGACGGTAGCACAGTATGTATACTACGACCTGAGTGCCGACAATATGACCCTGGCAGACTCTACGGCACAGCAGATACTCTACGAAGCGGTGACCCACAGCGGAGAGCCGCAGTTTGTGGCAGAGCACTACTTCTGCCAGCATGCCGACATGAAAGTGAGTGCCATGGCCATACGCCTGAGTACCAACCCCGTGCACCTCTCCAGGAGCCTGCGCATAAAGCCCGATGAGGAACGTCTGCGCACGCAGGCAGTACACATGGTACTCGACTACAAGATGGCGATAGTGGAAAACGACCTGCGGCAGTTGCGCCGCCGCCTGGCAGAGGTGAGCGCCGACGGCGAGCAAGTGTTGGCAGTATTGGGAGATATAAAGAAAGGAGAAGAATTGCGAAACCTCATCGCAGAAAAGATAGGAAACAGAATCAAATGATAAACATATTTCGAAAGAAGAAGACAGAGGAAACCTCACCTAATGTCACCTTGGAAACCACGGTGGCAGAACGTGAACAGATGATACACCAGGCCCTGCTCGACCTGAACTGCCAGCCGCAGTGGGAGAGCCAGGGCGACGATACCCGTGCCGTGCATTATGAATACCAGAGCGGTCATTTCCGCATACTCATAGAGAAAGGCAGCCCTGTGATACGTCTGATGTACCTATTCTTCTACACCGTACCTGCCAAGTATTTGGACAGGGTGCGTCAGGTGTGCAACAATTGCAACTCTGTGTCACCTTTCGGTCATGTAGTCTATTCCGTCAATGCTGAACGTTACGAGGTGGACCTGCATGTGTTTGCCAACTTCGTGCCGGAGCGTGAGAGGGCTGTTGCCATGCTGCGCTATGTGATGGCGGGGGTGTTCTATTGGCAGCAGGCATTCGTAAGACGCTATGAGGAGATGGAAAATTCTGACACCGATGATGTGGAGGCCAATATGGCAAGATGGAACCATGAGGTGGAGTTGATGAGGAATATGGAACTGCATGTCCAGCATGCGGGACCCCTCGTAGAGACACCCACCACACCGCTCGCACTCTCTGCCCTGTTGCGTCATCTCATGGATATAGAGGATATACATGTAGAGCGCTTCACACTCTTGTCAGACCAGTTGCACCGCAGTGATGATGATGACCAGTGCCTCGAACAGCAGCCTGTGCAGTGGTTGGAGCAGAGCACAGCCCCCAGCGTGTCGGGCAGTATGGAGTATCACCACCTGTCGGCACCCACCCAGCAGCGCACCCTGATGTTTACCGTCACCCGTGCCGGTGGTGATGACGACTGCCGCTACTACCGCTTTACGGTATGCAGGGTGCCGGTAAGTGCCGACGTCAGTGTAGACGTGCATAGTGTGGACCACCGCGAGCAGAGTGCCTCCGCACTCATAGCGTACGACCTGAAGAGCGATAAGCAGATGCACGACGAGAGCATGTACATGTGGAAAGAGGCAATAGAGAAATACCGTGCCGGTCATGAAGACCAGTTGACCGCTCAGGAGCGCCTGTTATGTCAGTGTGCCGAGCCCACCTCAGCCCATCTGCTGTACCGTGGCCATCAACTCTTCCTGCAGAAGCGCTATGTAGAGGCACTCGACCCTCTGCTCAGTGCATATCAACTCAGTGCCCACCGCTTCGACCACCTGCATGGCATAGACCGAGAGCGCTTCTACCAGATATGCTATTACATCAGTTTCTGCTACATGCAGTTGGGGCGGTATGCCCTTGCCAGTCACTATATGGCCTGTGTGCCCCTGCAGCACCGCATCGACTTCGCCATGTTGCGAGTAGACTCGCTGATACTCTCCAACGATGCTTTTAGCATGCAGATGGTGAGTGAACTGATGAAGCAGATGGAGGATGCACATCGCGATGAGGACAGTCAAGAGGTGGAGATGTCGCCCGTGGTGCGCGATTTTTATGAGACCCTGCGCCGCCGCAGGGTGTTCCTCCTCATCGAGCGCGGTGAAATGGACCAGGCAGAGCAACAGTTGCGTGAGATGTTGACCGACAGCCGGCATACCGACTATGCCATACGTGAGATGGCATACGTGCAGCGCCGGCGCGAAACAGACGCACTAAAGTGACCATACCACACCGATGATATATGTGAACTGGATAATACTCGTGGTGTATGTTGTGGTGGTGATAGCCACAGCCATAGCCGTGATGATGGACAACCGTCAGCCCGCCAAGACCTTGGCATGGCTGTTGGTGCTCATCTTCTTGCCAGTGGTAGGTGTCATCATATATTTCTTCTTCGGTCAGAACACCCGTCGTGAGCGCTTCATAGAGAAACAGAGTCTGGACCGTATAGGCAAGCGCTCCATGCTGGTATATGTGGAACAGCGCAATCTGCACGTGCCTACAGAGCACCTGCATCTGGTACGTATGTTCTCGCATGCCGGATGGGCGTTACCCTTCAAAAACAACGAGGTGGAAATATTCACCGATGGCTATCAGTATTTTCCTGCACTGCTGCGCAGTATCAGTCAGGCACGCGAGCATATTCACATAGACGTATATATATTCGAAGACGATGCCTTGGGACACCTCATAGCCGATGCCCTGATAGAGCGAGCGTTGGCAGGCGTAGAGGTACGTGTCATCTACGACAGTGTAGGTTGCTGGGGTGTGCCAGCCTCTTTCTTCGAGCGTATGCGCGATGCGGGAGTCGATGTGCATGCTTTCATGCCGGTGAAGTTTCCCGCCTTCACCTCCAAGGTCAACTACCGCAACCACCGCAAACTCACCATTATTGACGGCAGAGTAGGTTTCATAGGCGGCATGAACATAGCCGTGCGCTATGTGAAGGGCAGCAAGCGTCAGCCGTGGTTCGACACCCACCTGATGGTGCGTGGTGGTGCCGTCTATGGCATACAGGCGGCTTTCCTTGCCGACTGGTATTTCGTGGACCGCACGCTCATCAACGACCGCCGCTATTATCCCGAGATATCCGGCATAGACAACGACTGTCTGGCGCAGGTGGTGACCAGCAATCCCACATCGCCCTTCCCCGAGATAATGCATGGGTATGTGCGCATACTGCTCGAGGCACGTCACTACGTGTATCTCATGACCCCTTACTATCTGCCCACCGAGCAGGTGCTCATGGCCATGCGTGCCTGTGCCCTCTCGGGAGTGGACGTGCGCCTGATGATACCCATGCATGTGGATGCCAAGGTGGTGGAGTGGGCCAGCCGGTCGTATGTGATGCAGAGTGCTGCCGACGGCGTGAAGATATACATGTATGACAAGGGGTTCAACCACAGCAAGGTGCTTATCTGCGACGACCATCTCTGTTCGTGTGGCAGTGCCAATGTAGACTTTCGCAGTTTTGAACACAATTTTGAGTCGAACATCTTCATCTACGACAGGGATGTCACCCTGCGCATGAAGCAAGTGTTTCTCAACTATCAGGCACAGAGCGTGCCGTTAGAGCAGTTGAAGGACTTGGAGCATCGTCCGTTCTTCAGTCGTCTGTGGGAGTCGTTTGTCCGTCTGTTCTCTCCTCTTCTTTAGTCTCCTGCTGTCGGAATATAGAGAAGTTTACGCTGCCATACTCACGCTGTTCCACAAACTGTGGCAGGTGAGTGAAGGAGTGGTTGTGTCCGTGTTCGAATACGAAGATACCTCCAGGTTTCAGCATATCGCCCCCGAGCACCATCTGCGGAATGTCAGGCAGTTGTTCGAGAGAGTAGGGAGGGTCGGCAAAGACTATGTCAAACTGTTCGCGACAGTTCTTTATGTATCTCAGTGCATCGCCCGGTATGAGTATCACCTGGTTAGTGTCCAGTTTGGTCAGGCACTTGCGTATGAAGGCACAGTGGTCGCGGTCGCGTTCCACGCTCACCACTTCCCGGCATCCCCTTGAGAGCAGTTCCATGGATATGCTGCCCGTGCCTGCAAAGAGGTCGAGAGCCCTGATATCCTCCAGGTCAATATATCCCATGAGCACGTTGAACAGGTTTTCCTTAGCAAAGTCGGTGGTGGGTCGGGCTTTGAATGTACGTGGTATCTCAAAGCGCCGTCCTTTGTATTTGCCAGTTATGATACGCATGATAATATGATATATAGTGATAGACTTCCTTTTTTTCAGTCACGGTCGAGTGCCGTGATTATATCAATGGGCAGCGAGGCAACGGTAGCCCATGAAGGGTGTTGCAGTCCCTCTTCGCGTGCCATCACTTGTACCTGAGGCAGATGGTGGCGCAGACGGGGCAGCAGCCATTCCTCGTGGGGCAGAGTGGCATAGAGCCACAGTTGGTCGTGGTCATCGTGCATAGCCAGTTGTCTCCATACATATAATATATAGTACAGAGCATCGTGGGCGTGCTCGGCAGTGAAGGTGTTGGAGAAGCGTATGCGGTTATGCTGGAAGCACAGCACGTCTATCTTCTGGTCGTGACCATAGACATACAGCCGGTGCTGTCTGCTGCTTCGTGCATGGTGGTGCAGCGTGCGCCATACAGGCAGCGCAGCGGGCAGATATTCTACCTTGGCAAAGTGTGTATCGATAGCACTCTTCACCTCGCGCTTTATGGGCCATACCGCCAAGCACTGCAGGTCGTCGATGGGAGTAGTGATCTTAGCATCGTGTCGGTGTGAGGAGAAAGCATAGTCGAAGAGTATCTCCTGTTCTTCAGAATCGTGCTCACCCTGTGGCAGCAGCAGCACCGGTGTGTCTACCATCACCCGTGCGCTTGCCTTGTGAGAGAGTAGGGGGTTGTCCAGAGCCTGCCTCGCCAGCAGGGCTGCCGCCACCCCTTTGCCCATCACCGTCTCGCCGCTGGGTGGGTTGCCTGGTTGTGCTATGATGATACTGTTTGCGCTGATGCGCAGAGTTATTGCAGAGTTGTCGTTTGTCATACTATGTAATGCTTATTCCCAGTTTCCGCTGTTACCATTGTCAGAGGTCAGGTCGCCTATCTTCAGTCCCGGGTATTGTCCTTGGCTCACCGCCTGTTCGGTGGCAGTTGCTATGTCGGTGCTGTCCAGTCCTTTCAGGTATTGTTGGTACAGAGCCGCACACTGCATGAGAGGTCGCTGTGAGGCATCGGCAGTGACCGAGAGTGAGAGTTCAAACTCCTCACCGTCGGAGTAAGGTATCTGCTGTGCACCTCTTTTGAGGAAGCCGCTGTCTATGAGTTCGTGCCACTGTGCTGCATATCTGCCATGTAGAGCTAGGAATTGCTCTTGAGCCCTGCGTATGTCTATCAGTCGTTCCTTCACCAACTGTTCCCGTTGGTGCTGCTCGTTGCTGAAGCGCAAGGGGCGTGCCACGGAGAATACACACGCCAGTGCCAGCACCAGAGTGGTAAGAATGAGAAGTAGTCTGCCATTTGGCATGATATTTTGAATTTTCTCCCGTCTCATGACAATAAGCGTGGCACACGCCACGTTAAAACTATGTAGCGCAGCAAAGGTACGACTAAGTGAGCACAATACAAAATGAAAGTTGCAGTTTTTCATTTTCGTTGTCCATCGAGCGCGTCTTTGTTGAGGAATCGGATGATATATGATATTTTCTGAGTATGAATATCGTCAGCGGATAGCCAGTGCGCTGTCGCTTGTGCCCACGGTGGAGCAGCGGCATGCCACTGATGAGTTTTGCCGTTTCCTTACCGACCCCGACCCTCACTGTGTGATGGTGCTCCGTGGATGTGCAGGTACCGGCAAGACCTCTTTGGCCAGTGCCTGGGTGCAGGCTATGGTGTCGCTGCATCAGCGGGTGTTGTTGCTGGCACCCACCGGCAGGGCAGCCAAGGTGTTTGAGCACCACTGCCGCCAGCGGGCATACACCATACACCGCCGGATATACCGTCAGCAGCAGTTTAATGCCGACATGACCGGTTTCAACCTGGCATACAACAGTCAGGCAGACACTCTGTACTTCATAGACGAGTCGTCCATGATCTCTGCTCAGCCCACAGGCGACGGACAGTTTGGCAGCGGCCGTCTGCTCGATGACCTGATACGGTTTGTCTATTCCGGTTCCAACTGCCGCATGGTATTGGTGGGCGACAAAGCACAGTTGCCACCCGTAGGCGAGTGTACCTCGCCGGCACTGAGCACCGCCTCGCTTGAGATGTTCGGACTACGTGTGTATGAGGCAGACATGAACGAAGTGTTGCGCCAGAGCGAAGGCAGCGGCATACTATGGAATGCCACCCAGGTGCGACAGATGCTCGGCCGCGACCTGCACACAGCCCTGCCGCGTGTGCGCTTCAGCGGTTTTGCCGATATCACCATGGTGCCCGGCGATGAGTTGATAGAGCGGTTGGCATCCTCATATAGCGAGATGGGCTATGACGGCACCTGCGTCATCACCCGTTCCAACAAGCGTGCCATCATATACAACCGCGGCATACGCAATATGGTGCTGGGTTGCGAAGACGAACTCAATGGCGGCGACCGCCTGATGGTGGTGCGCAACAACTACTACTGGGCAGAGAAGGAGAAATTGAATTTAGGATTTATAGCCAACGGAGATACTGCCCAGGTGCTGCGCGTGCGCCATGTACGCGAACTCTATGGCTTCCGCTTTGCCGATGTGACTATGCGGCTGGCCGACTATGACGACAGCGAACTCACCTGCACCATACTGCTCGACACCCTGCATGCCGAGGCACCCGCCCTCAGCCACGACGAACATACCCGCCTCTTCACCGCAGTGGAAGAGGACTATGCCCATATCACGGTGAAAGCCGAACGTATGCGGCAGATGAAAGGCGATGCCTATCTCAATGCCCTGCAAGTGAAGTACGCATACGCCGTGACCTGCCATAAAGCACAGGGTGGACAGTGGCCACACGTGTATGTGGACCAAGGCTACATGACCGATGACATGCTCACTGCCGACTATCTGCACTGGCTCTACACCGCATTTACACGAGCCACACACCACCTGTACCTGGTAAACTGGCCCAAGACACAGACCCAAGACAACAAAGACATATAAGATATATGACCAACAGTACACAGATAAACAATCCCATACCCGAACAGTGGAGCAACTTCCTATTGAAAGACGTGTCGTTTGTCAACCTCATGACACACCGTATATTCAACGTGCTCATCATAGCCAACCCATACGATGCCTTCATGCTCGAAGATGATGGACGTGTGGATGAGAAACTATTCAATGAGTACATGGAATTGGGACTGCGCTACCCACCATCGTTCACACAGGTGAGTACCACCGAGGAAGCACACCGTGTGCTCTCTGCCACCGATTTCGACCTGGTGCTGTGTATGCCGGGCAATGCAGACAACGACGCCTTTACCGTGGCACGTGATGTGAAGGCCTCCTTCCCCAATATGCCCTGCGTGGTGCTCACGCCTTTCTCGCACGGCATAACACGCAGGATACAAAATGAAGACCTCTCTATCTTCGACTATGTGTTCTGCTGGTTGGGTGACACCAACCTCATCCTCTCCATCATCAAACTCATAGAGGACAAGATGAATATAGACCACGATATAGACGAGGCTGGCGTGCAGGTGATAATGTTGGTGGAAGACAATATACGCTTCTACTCCTCCATACTGCCCAATCTGTACAACTACATACTGCTGCAGAGCAAGAGTTTCTCTACCGAGGCACTCAATCCCCATGCCGCCTCGCAGCGCAAGCGTGGCAGACCCAAGGTACTGTTGGCACGCACCTACGAAGAAGCCATAGAACTGTACAACCGCTACGAGAACAATATGCTGGGAGTGATAAGCGATGTGCGCTTTCCCCACGAGGGAAAGAAAGACCCCGAGGCAGGCTTCACACTGCTCAATACCATACGCCAGCGCAACGAGTATGTGCCACTAATCATGCAGAGCGCAGAGAAGGAAAACGAGGCAAGGGCAAAGGATTATGGTTTCCACTACGTAGACAAAAATTCAAAGAAGCGCAACCTGGACATGCGTCAACTCATGGCAGAGCACATGGGATTTGGCGACTTCATATTCCGCGACCCTACTACACGCGTGGAACTCATGCGCGTGAGCACACTGAAAGAACTGCAGGACAATATCTTCCGCATACCACGCGACAGCATGCTCTATCATGTGTCGCGCAATCATATGAGCAGATGGTTGTCGGCACGTGCCATCTTCCCCGTGTCGGCATTCCTGAAGAACGTGACCTGGCACAAGTTGCAGGATGTGGATGCACACCGCAAGATAATCTTCGATGCCATAGTGCAGTA
>CAMHPC010000074.1 GCA_946186945.1 uncultured Prevotella sp. | reverse complement strand
CCTAACCTTTTTATCGACCTCAAAATAAAAAAATTGATTTGAAAAATTATAAAAACAGTGGGCTGTAAGCCCAACAAGCGCCAAGCCCAGGGCAGCGCCCTGGGTACACCGTGGACAACAAACCGTCGCCCTGACAGGGCAAAAGCAAATGGACGTCATCGCTTTTGCCCTGTCAGGGCGCAATTTCTAATGCATTCTTACCCAGGGCGTTGCCCTGGGTTTGGCGCACAGGGGTTACGCTTCGCTTCACCCCTGCCTGGATTCTGTCGTCCCTCCGGGACTGTATTTATCACACTTCGCCACGAAACCTGCTACTTTCGTCAAATATGTTAAAAAACTTTTGGAAGAAGACAAAAAAAGCACTAATTTTGTGAAAAAATTAAAAGAATTGTTATTACTCTAACCAAATGGAACAAGAAAGAACCTTGGATAGCGGTTTCATACTCAAAGGAAACCACCACTATACCATCAAGAAAACCCTCAACCGTGGCGGCTTCGGCATCACCTATCTCGCCGAGGCAGAGTACATGGACCACCATATATCGCAGGTAGGCACCTATGCCATAAAGGAATTCTTCCCCGAAGGTATCAGCCGTCGCCACGACGACCATACGGTAGAACCCCTCGAGGGCAAGAAGAACTCATTCAAGGAGTCGTATAACGAGTTCAAGGCTGAAGCCGACTGCCTCTACGACCTTCATCATCCAGGTATAGTGCCTGTGAACGAGGTGATAGAAGCCAATGGTACGGTGTATTATGTGATGAAATTTCTTAGGGGCAAGACTCTGGAGGACTGGGTGGCAGAGAACGGCGGCAGACTGTCCGTGGCCGACGCCATCGCCATCCTTACGAAGGTGGCCGACGCCGTCAGTTACCTGCACGCTCAGAATATCCTCCACCTCGACGTGAAACCCGACAATATCATGATGACCGACTCGGGACCCGTGCTCATCGACTTCGGCTCGTTCCGTCGGTTCAAACCAAATGGCAGTCTGGAGACAAAGAAGACATCGCGCTGCGTGAGCGATGGTTTTTCTCCGGATGAGCAGTACAAGGGTATAGAGAGGTTTACGCCACAGTCTGACGTGTACGCCCTTGGTGCCACCCTCTTTTATATGCTCACAGGCGAGATACCCGTAGAAGCAGAGCAGATGAGCAAGAAATGGGTGTACGCTCACACACCCAGTAGTGTGAGCGAACAGACAGCCGATGCTATTGTCGATGCCATGGCGAAAAATGTCGACGACCGCACGCCAAGTGTGAGCGACATGATGAGCGCCCTGCAGGGTGATAACGTAGCCCAGGACAGACGAAAGAAGAAGGGACGTACGCGCAGGATAACAGTAGATATAAATAGAAAGAGAGAGGAAGAGAAGAAAAAAATGCTGAAGATGGCCGCTGTGGCAGCCGCTGCTATTGTCGCCTGTCTGTTGCTCTTCCTCCTCCTGAAACCGTCGGCAAACCCCTCCCCCGACAACGACGATAAGGAAAGAACTGATACCACACAGACAAGCAACTCAGACACTACCAAAATTGAACCTGCGGTGCAAGCACCTGCCTCGGCGCAATCATCGCCCTTGGCTACGCCCCAGGCACAAACAGCGCCACAGACACCATCAACGGCTCCGGCACCCACTCCTACCCAAAACTCCACAGCCATACAACCACAGCCGGCAAGCACCACCTCGGCACCTACACCATCCATACAAGCCACTTCAGGCTCCTTAGATCTGGGATATGCAGTATGGAATGGGGAGATAGTCGACGGTAAACCCGATGGCAAGGGCACTATGACCTTTAGAAGCAGTCATCTCATAGACAGTCGCGATATAAACCAAAGCACTGCCGAGGCGGGCGACAAGGTGACCGGATTGTATAGCAAAGGACATCTCGTGCGAGGCACATGGACAAAAACAAATGGTGAAACTAAAAAATTATTAATAGGACAATGAAGATCAGTATCATCAGAACCAGAATGGCAGCCATAGCAGCAGCAGTACTGCTCGCTGCCTGTGCGGCACAGGCACAGCAGTTTCAGACCGAGAGCCTGAAACGGGCTGCCGCGAAACTGAAACTCAGAGCCAATGACTTCGCTGCCGACTCATTGCCTGCCACCCTGCAACTCAAAGTGGGCGAACAGGCGGTAGTGGCGCGAGTGAGCGACAAAGGTGTGGTGGAACATATCGGCATACCTCTCTTCACTGAGGAACTGAGACTGCTGCAGCCATCACCCATCTACGATTATCTCGAATATACTGTGCTCGACCGTATCTATAAGGTGAGTGCAAACACGCTCACACACCAGGACTTGAAATTTGAAAAAGGAAACCTGGCACAGTTGGCAAAGGTGAAAAACGAGACCGACGGTTGCATAATAGACTATGTGTCTGACAAATACTACCGCGTGAAATGGGTAAAAGAAAATGCCGCAACCATAGTGGTGAGTTTCCCAATCAATTACGAACTGCTCGCCAACAGCAACAGAAAGGAGCTGGAGCTCAACTTCATCCGCGACATCAAGGTTTTCTCCGACACTACACCTATCGTACAAATAGACCTCTCGGACAAGATGGCACCCACTAAGGATCCAGACCTCTTCGTAGTGCAGGGCGAACACTATATCATACCGGAAATCAACTCCAACCGCTATCTCACGGTCAACTCAAAAGAGACAGATGGAGAAAACGAGCATCACCTCGGTTTCGTGTTCGACCGTCATCAGCCACAGGAGTCGCTCACCAATCTCATGGTGGAACCAGGAATGCCAATTGACAGTGCCATGGTGGAACTGGAGTTCGTGCTCGGCAACCTGAAACGCGACACCGTATGTGTGACCCTGCACAACTGGATGGCATTCTGCAAGAAGCAGGGTTGTCTGCCATATTTCGGATTTGAAGAGAACAAGGAAGGTACACTGACCGGCACCCTCGTCATGCGCAACAGACAGTCTGGCTACGACCATATCGTGGCAGTGAGAGCCGAAGAGAGTGAACTCTTTGCCCGGCTTCCCCGCATACATGCCACCGTACATCTGTTCACCCCCTCTACCAATGTGAGAAACCTCTTCGGCAAAACTACGAAACTGAACCGCCCACGCATAAAATATTCGAAATGAACATACGTACATTCATTACTTCGGCTCTGTTTTCCCTCATCATGCCTGCTGTTTCGGCACAGGATATTGTAGAGAAGATGAATGCTATAAAACTTGACACCCAGTATGTGTATGGTGAGGCATCTCACGAAAATGCCGATACGGCTTTTCAGATAGCCCTCTCCGACCTGAAAATATACTTGGAGGTCAGCAAGAGGACAACAGTAGAGATATCGAAACTTAAACGATGCGTGCAGAGCCTCTCACGTCCAAGAGGTCAGCGTGTAAAGGTGTTGGTATATGCCAAGGTGCAGGATTTGCTCAATACATCGGCTTCCGCTCCTCCAACCGTGGCAGCCCCCACTCCTCAGCCGGCAGCCCAGCCTGCACCACAGCCCGCGCAGCAGGTGGCAGCCCAGCCCGAAACACAGGCGGAAATGAGTGAAAACACCCAACCTATACTCGGCTCTCTTGTCAATGAACTGATGGAGACGGAGCATCTGCAAGAGGCACTGCTCGTGCTCGAGGCTCATAAGAAAAGAGGCACTCTGAGAGAGATTAAACCCTATTCCAAAGCCGGACAGCCAAAAACTATGTATCTGCTTATCTTCGACCGCGAATACAATATACCATTGGCGGTGCTGTCACCCGAGAAGCCCAGTGGAAAAAGAGACAATCTGAACAAAAGAAGCGAAGAGTCACTGTCTGACTATTCCGACAAGATAGCAGTTTGCTTCTCATTCTAACCTATAAAAAACATTACAAAACAAAAACCAATATCTATCATGAGACGATTATTTGTACTACTGCTCACCATAACAATTCTCAACAGCGTTTGGGGGCAGAACGTAAGTTTTAAATTCTCAGACGGGCTATACAACGAAACGCTGAAAAACAACGTAGAGAAAAACATAAGTGCGCTGCTTACAAATATCAACAGGGCAGCAGAGCAGAAGGCTACAAAGGTGAGTATGAACGGTGTGAAAATGACACCACAGGCAATCTCTGCCTTCAATGACCTGTGGACATTTATGCCCTTCCGCTGCGAAAACCGCGCAAATGTAGAGCGATGCATCCAGACAGTGACCGGCTATCAGGTAAGGGGCATAGAGGTGACTGTGACCGACGAAAGTGAAATTGTGGGGTCGGAAACACGCGAACTTACCATCGGTTTCAATTCAAGCGGTGATATCTCAGGTGTATTTTTCTCGCTCGAGCAGCACAATATTAACAGTATCATAAAAAACGGGCATAATGTGACAGACACAAGGAGGAGAGAGGAAATACTCAACTTCGTGGAGCGTTACCGCAGTTACTACGATCAGAAAGACATACAGTCGATAGACGATGTCTTCAGCAGTGATGCTCTCATCATCACCGGCAAAGAAGTGAAGCGAAAATCGCCCGAAGGGTTCATGGTAACGGTGGCTGAATATAAAGAGCAAAACAAAGAAGAGTATATTGAGACGCTCAGAGGCATTTTCAGACGTAACAGTTACGTAAAAGTAACGTTTAAAGGCATAGAAGTGGCTCAACATCCTACGAAAGACTCTATATACATCGTCACGCTGCACCAGAACTGGCGAACACCGAAATACCAGGACAATGGCTATGTGGTGCTTGTGTGGAATTTCCCCAAGAACGGCGGCGACCCCCGCATCACGGTGCGAACATGGCAGTCTGACAAGGTGGTGAAGACAAAAGATGATGTTTTCCAATTAGACGACTTTAAAATCTATTAATCTATATTACGATTATGAAAACAAAACTACTCTTCAACTCCCGCGACGAACTCGTGGCTATAGATTTCGACAATGTGGCGGTGGTACAGGCCGATGGCAACTACTCCAGAGTGGTGTTCATCAACAAACACGAGATCAATCTCGCCATTGGCATCAACAAACTCGCCGACATGCTCGCCAAGGCTAAGTTTGACAAAGCCTTTTTCGTGAAGATAGGGCGCAGCCTGCTCATCAACCAGGCATTCCTGGAGCGTATAGACCTGCAGAAACAGCAAATCACACTCACCGACAGGGGAATATCCGCCATACGCATCAGCGTGACCAAGAATGTGCTGAAGTCTTACAAAAACTTCGTCTGCGAAAACTTCAGGATTTAAAAACCTCTGCCACCATGGAAACATTCATAATAGGTACTCAGGGCAACCAGCCTTTCAAGATAGCAAGCACGATGGTGAGCCGTGAACACGCAAAGGTGACTATCGGCGACGACGGGCAGTGGAACATAGAGGATCTCAACTCTACCAATGGCACCTTCGTAAGAAACCAGCAGGGACAGTTCGTCAGGGTGAGCCGCATGACCATCACCCCCGACACGTTTATATGCCTGGGGCCGGACACTGCATTAGGGTGCAAGTTCTATGCCTGCCACCTCAAGGCAGAAAGCGATGACTACAGCCGTGAGTTCGCGCTGCTCGAGAAATATGCCAAGGAGTTTTCTGCAAAGATAGCAAACGTGGAGCGCACCAGCGAGGTAATTACAAAATCTATCGGAGTGGTTTCACTGGCATTGCTTGCCGGCTCTTTCCTGATACCCGACCAAGGTACCAACGTGCAACTGCTCAGAGTGGGAACAGCCCTGAGCACGGGCAGTTCGCTGCTCTACTCACCACGCAAAACCATAAAGAGCATCAACGCCCGATACTCCGAACTCTTCAACTGTCCCAACCCCAACTGCAACGGCAAACTCTCGTTGAAAGAGATAGAAGACTGCCAGTGCATGAAGTGCAAGGCTCATGCATGAGTAGAACCGATTGACAGAGAAAAAGAATTTACAAACTTAAAACATTTACGAATAATGAAAAAACTGATCCTTTGCATCGCCATCATCATGATGCCATTGCTCACTGCCGCACAAACCACCTACGTGCTCGCCACAGGTGTGTCAAACTATGGTAATCCATCCTCAAACCTGAGAAATACTACCAAGGACGCTAAGGCCTTCGCTGCACTGTATAAGAGCAAACCCAATACCAAGGTATCGGTAGTGACCAGTTCAAAGGCTACTAAGGCAAATATTCTAAAGTATCTTAATGCTATCAAGACTCTCGCCAAACCGGGCGACAAGGTGATATTCTTCTTCTCGGGCCATGGCGATACCGACTGCTTCATTGCCTACGATGGTGGATTCTACTATAGAGACCTTATCAATACGCTCCGACAGATGAAAACCAACAAGGTGTTCGTATTCATCGATGCATGCCTCTCGGGTTCGGTGCAGTCCACTGCATCGCAATTCCAGTGGACGGGCGACAACGGTGGGGCAGTGTCGTTCATGATGTCGAGCAGGGCAGACGAATACTCATACGAAAACCAATGGCTCAACAACGGCTATTTCACACAGGCACTGCTTCTGGCACTGCGCGGCAAGGGTGATACCGATGGTAACAAGAAAATCACGCTCATCGAGGCATTTAAATATGTGCACAAGGATGTGACCAACCGCGAGAGCAAACAGCACCCACAACTCATAGCCAACAAATCTCTACACGACGAGGTGCTCATCTCATGGTGAACCTTCGTGGCGCAAAGTAAGGGGGTTGGTATGATATTGCCGCAACTTCGTCAAACATAGCCGAAATAGTTTGGATTCTGACGAAAACAGCCCTAACTTTGCGGTAGAAAAAGAGTTAATAATCCATATCTAAAAATCCAAAAAAACAAATCATTATGAATACTAAAAAACTTGACAACGAGTCTACTCCCAAGGGAGGAAAAGACAATACCAGAGTGGTGCTTACGGCAGCAGGTGCCGTGGTGGTGGGCGCAGGTGCCGGCGTTGGCGCTTCCACGCTGTTGAATGATGACGAGAAGCCTGAAGCAGAAGCACAGGAACAGCAGAACCAGGAACAGCAGAACCAGGAGCAGTCCAACCACGAGACTGAAAATACTCAACAGCAGACAGCACAGCCTGCTCAGCAGACCACACAGCAGCCTCATCCCCAGCCAACCAATGCCACAGAACCTATACCTATAGCAACAGACACTCCTACTACTGGCGGCGGACAGACCAGTACTCCTGCCACTGGCGGCGGACAGACCACTTCTTCCACTACTTCCGGCGGAAACAGTACCGAAGACGTGAATGCCGAAGCCCTGGCAGTGGCAGAGCAGATCCTCAGCACAGACGATGTAGACCCCAATGATATCGATGCAACAGTCAATATCGCATTCAATGAGACTGGCACGGTATATGGCGAGAACGGCGAGGAGATACCAGTGGCTGCAGTGACCACCCCCGACGGAGGCGAGTATATGCTTGCCGATATCGATGGCGACAGGGTGTACGACGCGGTATACGACATGGAAGGCAATCCCGTATCGGGCGTACAGGCTGGACTCAATACCAGCGATGCCCAACTGGCTCTCGGTGACAACAACGAATATATACCCATCTCTGAAAACGACCCTGAATTGCAGGATAATGGTTCGGATGATGATATCATGGCTCTCAACGACGGCAACCATGGCAGTCAAGGTATCATGGAGGAAGTGGAGGAAGATGTGGATGACCTCTTCGAAACTACTTCCGGCAATGACAACTTGGCTGACAACGGCACAACAGCAGCCACTGAACTTGGCATAGAGGACAGTGAACTGGGTGAGGATATTTCTGAGGCATAAACATATAACTACCGAATGAATATGAGCAACGACAAGATGATAATGGCCTGTCCCAAGTGCAAGAAGCAGTTTGCCATAGTCAAGCCAGCCACTACAGGGATGTTCATCGTGAAATGTCCATTGTGTCAGAGTACAATACGTCTGCGTTTGCAACCGGCTCAGATCAGGGTGCCGCAACCTCCTGCGGCCCCCACACCTCCCCCAGTACCTCAGCCTCAGGCGAAGAGTGACGAGCAAATACCACTCTTGGGCAAGCCCATACTCTCTAACCGTGGTGTGTACTTCGTGAAGGAACCAGCCACGGCGGGCGAGAAAAGCAGGTTCGCATGCCCTGAATGTGGAAAGACGGTGGTGGTGAACAACGACAAACCGGGTAAGTACTATGTGAAATGCGTGTCGTGCAATACTCCTACCATCGTAAAGATAGTGGAGAAGGAAAGCCAGACTGACACTACAGAGAAGGCTAAGAAACCCACTCGTAAACTGCATGGCGACAAACCTGCCGAGCACGGACAACTGGTATGGGGAAAACTGCTGCGACGCAAACGCTACGAACTGAGAAACGGCGCCACACTCATCGGACGTAAGGACGATGAAGAACCTTCAGACCTGATGTTCGACGACCCCACGATGAGTTGCAGGTCGGTACAAATAGATGTCAACTACAACGAGGGCACATGCAAACTCTCCGTGCTACGCGCCACCAACCCTGTCGCTGTCAATGGTGTCAGTTATCCCGAAGGCAGTTCCATATACCTCAGTTTCAACGATACGCTGAAGATGGGCTCTACCATCATCGTTTACAGTAAATTAAAATAAAAATGAATATACAGACCTCAGCACCCTCCGCTTTCCACCTCATGGGGCAGCGCGACTATCAGCAGGATAGTCTCTATCCCGACATAGCAGATGCTCAGCCGCAGCACCATTTCTTCATCGTGTGCGACGGGGTGGGGGGAAGCGAACACGGAGAACTCGCCAGTCAGACGGTGACGGTCCGCCTGGCGGAGATACTCAATGAGGTGGACTGGGAACAGGAGTTTACCACCGACCACTTCGCCGAGGCATTGGCTATGACCTGTAGCACGCTCGACAAGGAGGCGGCTGGCATAGACACAGCCACTACTCTCACTCTGCTCTGCCTGCACTCCGAAGGGTGTCTGATGGCTCATATAGGCGACAGCCGAATATACCAGTTGCGCCCGGGTGTGGGTGTCATCTACCGCAGCGAGGACCACTCTCTGGTGCACGACATGGTGAAGAGTGGGAAAATCACTGCTCAGCAGGCTGCCAACCACCCCGACCGCAATATCATAACCAGATGTCTGCAACCTATGAGGGGAAGGGCACACGACAGAGCCACCGTACACACTACCAATGACGTGAGAAAGGGCGACGTGTTCCTGCTCTGCAGCGATGGGGTGACCGACGAGGTGAGCGACGACACTCTTGCCGAACTGCTTCTCTCCGCAGACTCCATCGACGAGAAGGCAAACCGCCTGGCAGCACTCTGCGACGATGCCGACGACAATGCCACTGCCATTATCATCGGAGTGGAGGCGGTGAGCGAAGCACCCGAGACGGTGTGCAGCCATACTATGGAGGTGGCAGCACAGGGAGAAGCGGTTCAAAGCACGTCGGTATGGGCGAGAATAAAAAACTTCTGGGAGAGTCTGTAAACATTCATTTCTTTCATCATCACTACTAACAGGGTGCACGGCACCCACAGAAAAATACTGACAATTATGAAAAAACTGTATTTATTTATATTGACGGTCGCCATGATGGCGGTGGCTTGCAATGTGCAGGCACAAAAAAAAGTAAAACCCGCCAAGGAGCAGGCAAAGAAGGATACCCTCTCCATCATTCAGAAACGAGTGGAGGCAGGCGATGCCACTGCCATGAATATACTGGGCAGTTGGTACTACTCTGGACAAAATGTGAAGCAGGACTACACTCAGGCTGCATCGCTCTTCACCAAGGCTGCCGACAAAGGCAATGTGCAGGCAATAGGCAATATGGCTATGTGTTTCCAGACTGGAAACGGACTGAAGAAAGACTCTGCCATGGCGGTGAAACTCTATGAGAAGTCTATCAAGGAGGGCAACAAAGATATCATAAAAAATCACGAGATATTCGCAAAAAACGGAAGTGCCTTCAGTGGTATGCTACTCTACGAGGTGTACCAGCAGGGCATAGGAGTGGAGAAAAATCAGAATGCAGCACTCGCCAACCTGAAACTGGCAGCCGACGCCAATTCTACCGATGCACAGGTGAAATACGGCATGGCTTGCATGAATTCGAAAAACTTCGCACAGGCAGCGGCTATGTTCGATAAACTGGCTAAGAAGAACCATCCCACCGGCATATACTACACAGGATACCTGGCATTCAAGGGCATGGGTGTGGCGCAGGACAAGGCTAAGGGCCTCGCCTATCTGAAGAAAGCGGCTGCCATGAATATGGCAAGTGCCAACTACTACCTGGGCAAGGCATATCTCGAGGGCGACGGCATAGAGAAGAATGCGGCAAAGGGTATCGAGTACATCGAGAAGTCGGCTGTCTCCGACCTACTGCCCGATGCCAAGTGGATACTCGGCAATTGCTACCTCAATGGTGAAGGGGTGAAGACTGATTATGCCAATGCTGCTGCATGGCTGGCTGAGGTGGCTGCACACAAGGATTACAAGGATAAGGTGAGCAACCTGATCAACGAGAAGAAACAGGAAAACTTCAAAGCCTATCTCAATGCCATGAGGGAATACTGTGTGAACAAGGACTATGCGGCTGCCATGAAGGGCTTCAAGGCGGTGGAGAAAGCCAAAAACCCGGAGGGGGCTACTATGCAGGCTCTCTGTCTGCTCAATGAGAACTATGACAAGCACAATGACAAGAAGGGACTGAAACAACTGGAGAAGGCTGCAGAGAATAGTGCCCTGGCTGCCTGCAAACTGGGATGCATCTACGACCAGGGAAAACTGGTGAACAAGGACACTAAGAAGGCACTTATGCTGTTGGAGAAGGCTGCCGCAGACGGTAACGCAGAGGCGGTCTGCATCCTGGGGGTGAAGTACTTCAAAGGCGAAGGGGTGTCGCAGGATTATGCCAAGGCGGTAGGCTATCTGCTCAGGGCTGAAGCCATGCACAGCCTTACTGTAGAGGGTGCCAGGTGTCTGGCTAAATGCTATCAGAACAAGGTGAGTGCTCTGCCCGACCTGCGCGATGCTGCCAATCGCATACAGAAACTCAACAACACCAAGGAGAACGATGCTCTCATGAGATTGTTACAGACCATCTGAGGATATAATGCATCCCCTCTCTTGCTTTTGTCAATGAGGGGGGGTGTTTTTTTTATCTGTTCTCTTGCTTGTCTGTGCGAAATAACTTACTTTTGCGAGAAATAATACAATCGCTGTCATAACAACCTGATAATGGAACAAGAGATTACCTTGGGCAGAGGTTTCATACTCAGAGGAAACCATGACTATACCATACTCAAAACACTCAACCGAGGTGGTTTTGGTATCACTTACCTCGCAGAGGCAGAGTTTATGGATCATCATATTCCTGTGTCTGCCACATACGCCATAAAGGAATTTTTTCCTTCTGGTCTTTGCTGTCGTAGCGAAAGCCAGACGGTCGTTCCTCTTGATGGTAAAAAGAGTTCGTACAAAGAGTCGTACGATGAGTTCAAGGCTGAAGCCGACTGTCTCTATGGCCTTCACCACCCTGGCATAGTGCCTGTGAACGAGGTGATAGAAGCCAATAGCACAGTATACTATGTGATGAAATTCCTCAAGGGTAAGTCCTTGGAGGACTGGGTGGCAGAGAAAGGTGGCAGACTCTCTGAAGCCGACGCTGTCGATATCCTAACGAAGGTGGCAGACGCCGTCAGTTACCTGCACGGCCAGTATATCCTCCACCTCGACGTGAAACCCGACAATATCATGATGACCGACTCGGGTCCCGTGCTCATCGACTTCGGCTCGTTCCGTCGGTTCAAACCAAATGGCAGTCTGGAGACAAAGAAGATATCGCGCTGCGTAAGCGACGGTTTTTCTCCGCAGGAGCAGTACAGTGGCATAGAGAGGTTCACACCCCAGTCTGATGTATATGCCCTTGGTGCTACCCTATTTTATATGCTCACTGGCATGGCACCCATAGACTCAGAGCAGATAAGCAATATTTGGGTATATAAAAACCTGCCCGTGAGTGTGAGCGAGCAGACAGCCGATGCTATTGTCGATGCCATGGCGAAAAATGTCGACGACCGCACACCAAGTGTGAGCGATATGATCAGCACCCTGTGGGGATATAAAGGAGCCCAGGATAGGCAAAAGAAGAAGGGACGCACGCGCAGGATAGAAGATATAAATAGAAGGAAGACGGAAGAGAATAAAAAAATACTGAAGATAGTCGCCGTGGTAGCTGCCGCTATTGCTGCCTTTCTGCTGCCTTTCTTCCTGCTTAAACCATCCTCTGAGCCTACACCCCGCCATGATGTGTCAAGTTTTAACTCAGCCGATAGAGAGACCTTCACGGTAAACGGCGTGCAGTTTACGATGGTACGTGTAGATGGCGGCACGTTTAAGATGGGAGCAGGCATGTCTCAGGACAACGATGCCGAAAGTGACGAGTCCCCCGTCCACAAGGTCACCCTCTCCACCTACATGATAGGCGAGACGGAGGTGACTCAGGCCCTGTGGCAGGCAGTGATGGGCAGCAACCCGTCGTACTACAAGGGTGACCAGACTTGCCCTGTTGAGCAGGTGTCCTGGGATGACTGTCAGGAATTCGTGAAGAAACTGAATTCACTCACAGGAAAATCCTTCCGTCTGCCCACAGAGGCAGAGTGGGAGTATGCCTCAAGAGGCGGCAACAAGTCGCGCGGATACAAATATAGCGGCAGCAACAGCATTGATGATGTGGCATGGTATACAATCAACAGCAACAGCCAGACTCACCCCGTAGGCAAGAAGCGACCAAATGAATTAGGCCTATATGATATGACTGGCAACGTAT
>CAMHPC010000073.1 GCA_946186945.1 uncultured Prevotella sp. | reverse complement strand
GATACCACTAAGGTACTAAAAATCAACGACATGTGCAACTTTTTAAGCATAAATACGAATTTAATTCATCCAACAGGTACGTAGGTATATTTCCCTGATTGTATCGAAGTCATAATCTGCCATGGTAAGTGCCATGGCTTGCAATGCCTCATGACTGAAACCTGGCTGTGGATCGTCGTATGATTGCTTCTTCATATAGTGCTTTGCCTTTTTCGTATGTGGATGAATTTTTGTATGCAAAGGTAGAATTATGTTGGCTATTTAGCAACCTTCAGCAAAATCTTTTTATAATATAATATAATGTGGAAATGAGTATTGCTTTATCTTATCATAAATAATCATACTGTAGTCCAGATGACAGACTTTTAACAGCGTGTGAAACATAAATTAAGGAATAAGCGATTTTTTTATAAAAATAATTAAAATTTCTTGCATGATAAAAATAAAATATCTATTTTTGCATGCAAAATGTGTGTGTCTCTCCGCTAGAGATACAGATTTTATACAGTTAATAATCAGTAAGTTGTATTATTCTTGCATTTTCGTTGTGCATCTTACTCTCGTCGATTGTCTTTAAATATATCGATGTCATTTTTTCTGACGAATGGCCCAATGATTCCCTGATGATATCGAGTGGAACATTTATCGATTTTGCTATGCTTGCCCATGAATGTCGAGCCACATACATTGTCAGTTCATCCTTTAGTCCTAATCTTATGCCGATGTTGTGCAGTTGCCTGTTTATCTTGTATTGTAGATAGCGGTATTGACATCTTTCCGTTTTCCCTTCCTCGCGTATGATGGGCAAGAGGTATTTGTTTGCCGATGGTGTGAGGTCGTCCAATATATCTTGCATGGCTTTCTCCCATTTTATAGAAATCATCTGACCAGTCTTTCTGCGTGAATAGGTGAGTATCCCGTTTATCAGATCTTTTTTCTGCAGGTATGCCATATCCACGAAAGCCATGCCGCGGGTGTAGAAACTGAACAGAAATAGATTGCGAGCCATATGTTCATCTTCGTTGGTGGGTGAGAGACGTTTGATGAGGCGAATGGTTTCAATGTCTACAGAGCGCTTCCTTGTCTTTGCCACGCCTGTATACACCTCTGCGAATGGTTTCCTGTCATCCACCAATTTTTGTTTCACTGCCCTGTTGTAAACAGCCTTGAGTATGCGCATATAGAATGAGATGCTATTCATGCATATATTGCTGTCTTTCAGGAATCCTTCATATCCGTTTATAATTGCACTATTTATTTCTGAGATGTCAACTGGATGATAGCGTAAGTATTTTTCAAAACTATTTAGGGCGCATATATAACACTCTGAAGTGCGCAGATGTCCGCTGTTCTTTTTTTCCTGAATGACGGATTTCATAAACTCCTGAAAAGACAGAGTGCGTTCTATGCCTCTGTCTATGTCCATAAGAGGGATGACATTACAGTTGCCTGTATCTATCTGGATGCTTATCAATTGTTCAGTATTGTTGTTGCCGTTATTTAGAGATAATTTAAATTTCCATATCATGTCGCTACCGTTTTTGCTTAAAAAAAGTCATTATTATAAAGTCGTTCAGAAATCATATCTGTTGAAATCAAGTATTGTGATACTACAGTTGAGACTTTAATTAAACTCGATATATATTCTTTTATTGTACGATAGTGATTGCAACGATATTTTGAAAACATATAATATTATTATTTTAGTTTTTAGTCATTTATAATACAGAATAAAAAAATGTCAGGCAGCGATGCGTTCTTACCATCGCTGCCTGAACTGTTGTGGAACTACAAACTTGTGAGAAAAGAACGAATTAGAAAAGTATTATTAGATGAAAAATGATATCATGTCAGTTTTGCTGTCTCAGCACGTATTCACTGCTGTCTTCCACGGGGAGCAGTTTAAACTCTACCGACTTGCCAGAATGCAGGTTCACGTCCTTTTCAAGACGGGCAAGGTGAGTCTTGCCGTTAATGCGTACGTATGCCGCTACACTCTTGTTCACCAGTCGTTGAGGTGGCATAACGGCTTTGTACCTATCGAGACCGTCGTTGCACATTATTATGTCCAAAGGTTTGGTGCCTTGCTCAGTGCGTACGGCAGTCAGTTTGGCTATGTTGGCAGTCACCTTGTCTACATCCGAGAGGAAGACCAGGCTGTATGCGTTGCCTGTCAGTTCTGCATCTGATGCATCAATCACAACCTGGCACAGCATGTGTCTGAAGTTGAGTGGTACAATCACGTCTGCCGTGGTAGAGGCATTGTATCCAAGCATCAGGTCGTTTTTTGTATAGTTGGCATGCGTGCTTTGGTCTTCACCCACGGTAAAGGTGAACGACACGCTCTGGTTGTCTCTATAGGGATATACGGCATAGTAGTTTATTGCCCAGATGTCGCCGTTGTATAGAGGTATACCATCGGCTGAGGGTATGAAGCGATTGTTGTTGAAGACATACTTCACGTTTGATGCGTAATTCCCAGATGGCAGTATCTCGCCACGTTCACTGGTAGATGCATATATACCCACCTGATCGCCAGTTTCGAAATGCATGTCTGTGGCACGTGTCATTTCGTCGGCAGTGAAGACGACGGATTTTCCCGTTCCAATCACACTGTCAACATCGGTGATTTCATTGTTAGAACATGCCGACGCACATAGAGTGATGACGGCTATTCCTGTAATTGACAATAACGAAGTTTTCATGACTTACCTCCAATTACTGTAAATACATTTCTCAACAACACTACCTTGTGCCTTGACATTCTTGGTAGGTGCACTGGATGGCCAAGTGGCTTTCACAGACAGTCCGTCCTGGTCTTCAAACACGCGGAATACTCCTTCCTCCATCAGGTAGTGGTTGGGGTCGCTGCCCTTTTCCACCATCACAAAAGCATAGCGCAGGTTGGCTATGCCATTCTGGGTCTTCGTACCCGAAATGACCAGTGCGGTCTTGGTACTTATGCCATGCGACTGTCCTACGGTATTGAAGAATGCGCTGAAATTATTTCCGGTACCACTGATGAATGCTCCGTTGCCAGAGGCTGTGGAACTACCGTTGGCTGTCCTTTCTGATATGTCGAGGGTATTGAAGGTCATATTTTGGTTAGAGAACTTCACGTACTCACTGTTTACTAAGGTTCCAGGGTCATAGCCTCCATTGCCTTGGTCTTGGCAGTATACGGTAACAAACGGGTCAATGAAGTATGTTCCCTCTATGTTGGGAGGGTTATTGCCCTTGTAGATGGTAATCCATGGCTCCAGGTCGTCTTGCAGATCCTCCGGGATGATGTCGTCTATCTTGTCCTCAGTGTTCCATGGATTGATGTCACCTGTGAATGTTATCACGTCGGGTGCCGATGCATTCATGTTGATAGTGTATTCGTAAGACTTACCCGACACGAGCGATATCTGAGTTTGTGCCTTTATGTCGTAAGTCTTGCCATTGACCGTCACTTGCAGGAAATATTCACCATCGTTGAACACTTGCGGTGGCAGTATGACTTTGTAACTGCGTGTGCCGTTGGGTGAGAAATAGAGACGGGTCTTGCTACCCTTGGCAGTAAACTTCAGGTTGTTGATATCTGCTTGTGCTGTGGGCAGGGCGTTAATGCTTACAATCATATCGTCGCTTCCCCATCCATCGCCAGTGAAATTGGCAACTATGCGGGATAGTCTGTGGGTGAAGTTCAGGTTTACTTGTGTTGCATCGGTAGCGTCTGTCGAAGCAGTGCAAAGGTCGCTGCCTGTATGGTTGGCATACGAGCGTTGGTCGCTGTTCACAGTAAAGTCAAAGGTTGCACCTGCCTGTGATGTATAGGGATAAACGGCAGTATAGAACAGTTTTGTGCCTTCCTCCTTGGTTATGCCATTGCTCGTGGGCACGAGCATGCCACCGTTGTAGCGGTAACTCACATTGTCGGCATAGTTGCCGCTGTTTGCTATAATGCCTCGTTTGTCACCTTCAGAGGCTTTTACTGCGAAAACGCCTATGAGGTCGCCGTTTTCGAAACTGGTATCAGTAGCACGACTCATTGCATTCATGGCAGCGGTGAAGTTGACTGTCACATTGTCTCCTGGTTGTGGGTCTTTGGGGTCCTGTGGGTCGGTCTCATTCGGCGGGGGCGTAGGTGGGGTGTAGGTGTCTTTGTCATCATCACTGCCGCAGCCAACCATGAAGATGGCAACAGCCAGCAGAAAAGGATAATAGGTATTTTTCATAATGGTTTTTGATTAAGTTAGTATTGTTAATAGTAGTGTTTCATCAGTACAATATATTTCCTTTTACCTTGAATGTCTTTGCACCATTCTTGGCATTAGAGAGTACTTGCAGGTTTTTTATGAAATGTCGCCCTTGCACGAGGTCGGCATCTACGGTCACCTCTATCACACCGTAGTCGTCGGGTTCTATAGGCTCGCGCGTCCACTCTGCCTCGGTGCATGCACAGTAGGCAACTACTTCTTGTAGCACCAGGTCCTCGTTTCCACGGTTGTACACCCTGATTTCTTCTTTCTTCTTGCTGTCAGCACCTTTCTTCACATCGCCCATGTCCAAGAGCGTGTCTCCCAATTCTATTATGGCTCCACTGACCTTGGCTTCAGCAGCAAGAGATTCGTCTGACGATGTTTGTTGCAAGGCGTCATCATATACCGATGTTTCGCTGTTGCCAAACATGGATGATTGTTTTGGTGCACTCTTTTCCCCGCATGAGGAAAAGAGTGACAAAGTGAGAATTACAGAAACAGCAAAAAAAGTATTTCCGACTCTATTTGCAGATTTTATATGTCTTGATTGTACCATTTTCTTTTTTCTTGATTATATAAATGCCTCTTTTGAGGGCGTCTGTACTCTGCTCCTTCCCGTTAACTGTTATCACCTTACCTGTCAGGTCATATACAGTCATTCCTTCCTCCTTGCCGCTGCTTACGGTTGCTATTCCAGAAACGGGCTGCTCGCCGGTGTAGGTGAGCGGACTGCTCGTGGCATTGAGTATTTCACCTGTCTCTGTATCGGTTATTAGCAATATTGCCTTCAGATTGCGAGGCTCATTCACGGGAAAGTCTCGGCTGACAGTCATATTGATGCGTACGGTATCCTGTGCTGCTGTCTCTTTGGCGAAGGTCATGTCTGGCCCAGCCTCACGATATCTCAGCACCCCATTGAATGCGAGCAACACGTCCAAGTCTTTATTTTCATAGCCTTCGAAATTGCCAAATAGTCCGCCGCTGTATGCATTCCATTGTGATGACCACACCTCGTCTTCCACAATCATCCATTCGTAGCCAAAAGAGACATCGGCGAGAGGGAATCCGAACACACAGGCTGCCGTTGCTTCTATCTTTTCATCATCGCTTGTTCCCTCTACCTTTGCCGTGCAGAGTAGGGGCTTTGACTGACGTTCGCTGCAAAGGGATAAAATGTCGGAGTATACTTCGCCAGACAACTGCCGATCCACAAATACACCTTGCCCGTAGCCCTGTGCCTGGTTTGAGAGGAGGTATTCGCGGTAGTCATCCAGTCCCTGTGCAGTGAGGTCATCCTCGCTCGTATTGGGACCGTGGACCTGTATGCCGATAAAGGCATCGCCGTATTTTTCTGTAGCCTTTCGGTAGGCTTCGATCAGACGGGGACCAAATCCACCGTTCTGACCGCGGTTTATCAGACCTTCAGCCACAATGCTCTTTGTGCTTTCGAGTGCTGCAACGAAAGTAACAGAGCCACTGTCGGCGGATATGGCATGCGCCTCGTCCAGCAGTTCCACCTTGTACAACTTGCTGGTGGCGGGGGTGCCCGATAGTTTGTTCTTTAATGTTATGGTTGTCTTCTCGTTTGGCAGTATGTAGTTTTTCAGAGTGACATTTTCTGTGAGGGTGTCGCCCTCTGATGTCAGTCTGGCTTTAAAGGAACTCAATGGGTCGAGAATGCCGGCTTTCACCGTTCCTGTTATAGTGGCTTTGCCATTCTCTGCATATTTGGAAGTGGTGAGATGCAGGTGACATTTCGCTACCGACTCGCGAGAGCCGATGGTGATGTCGTCGAGAAAAAGCATCCAACCATCTGGGGTGTTGTTTATGAATGAAATATACACTTCCTTTCCTGCATACGAGGAAAGGTCTAACTGGAAGGTGGTCCAGGTGGCAGGGTTCTGATTGTTTTGCACCTGACGGAGAAGAGACCATTGGGTATCCTGTCCTATCAGTTGTTCTGGAGTCAAGTCGGTACGTTCGCTTATCATAATGGCATATCCATCCTTATAGGTGTCGTATGCACTCCGGGTCCTCCAATACAATTGACAGGATTCTGCATCTTCGGGCAGTTGTACCTTAGGCAATACCATCCAATCGTATGCCGTGCCACTCACTTCATAGTATGACACGCTGGCGGCTATGCCATTATCGCTATCATCGGGGTCGGTCCAAGCAGCCCACGCCGTGTTGTTGGGAAAGCCCAATGCAGCCTTGGGAGTGAGTCCGTCGCGGTCGAAAAGCGAGAAAGTGGCGGGTATGCCATTTGTGAAGTCTTCATGAAAGACCGGAGTCTGAGCATTGACATCAAGACTGGCAACCACAAGCAAAGATATAATAGTGCAAAAATGTCTGTTCATTTGTGTGAGAATTAGAAAAGAAGAAAGCGGCTTCGCCACACCTACGGTGGTGAAGCCGCTTGAAACGCTAAATGAGGATTAAACTACGTATTATCTATTAGCAGGTTTATTGATGATGGTGGTCGGGTCAACCTTCACATCCACGGACTGAGTGGTAACCTTACCCCATACATATTCTATCTCAACCGGGAAGTGCAGCACAATCTGCTCCTTCAGCACACCACCGTTGTTCTTGTAGAACACGTACATGTTGTAGTCGGCGGCCGTCAGTCCAGCACTTGTGAAGCCATCCTGCAGGTCAGGATCAGCGGCTGTTGTGGCATCGAAGATACCAGCCTTGATCTGAGTCTCATATACCTTTTTGGTTACACCAGTTGACGGGAAGAAGACTTCAACCTGTTCGTTGTCCACAGTGACAGACTGTATGCCATAGTAGCCCCAGTAACTGTTGTTGCGCTCAACAGCCTTGCCACGCCAGTCAACAATCTTGATAACCTGTCCGGCATCCAGTATGGTAGCACCCATCTTACCGAAGTCCTCACCGTCCTTGAAGTTTGCAGGCGAAGAAGATTCTACTTTGAGAGGACGTACGAAGCGTGCCTGGAAGGTGGTAGCACCAGATGAAGGTATGACTTTTTCGCCGAGACAACTGGTGAATGTAGCATCGTAACTGTAGGTCACCACGAATTTGTCAGTGTTCAGCAAGGTCTTAGCCATGTCGTTGTTCATCAGGTCGATGACAGTGCCGTTGAGAGTGGCTACCACTACTCCGTTGCATGTCAGACTCTGACCGTTGTTGGTCACGCTGATGTTGTAACCCGGACATGTAGCGCTCTTGAATATGAGTTTCACGCTGTTTGCAGATACACCCTTACCGGCGTCCACCTTGTAGTTAGAAGCGTTGATAGCGTTCTGAACCAGAGTGAGCGGATTCTCGGTGAAGAATGTGGTCAGGTCGTGAGTGAAGGTGCAGTTGGTTGAGGTGTTCTCGCCTACATTCGGTACACGTACGTTGATGAGTGCTATTGCATTCTCCACACCGTCCTTAGTCTCCCAGTACTCTACATACTTACCTGCTGCGGGGAAGTTGACTTCTTGTCGGCCAGGCAGCGGAGAAGTAGCCGACAGATATATCACTACGTATACCTCAGAGGTCTTCTTCTTGAAGATAGCAACAGCAGTCGGAGTCGAGCCATGACCTTCCCAGATCTCCTGAGCGGTGAGTGTCCATGTCAGACCGTTGGTCTTGAAGCCACCAGCATTCGGGTTGTCAACCACATTCTGGCTGCTGCGTACGGTCTTCCTTGTACCATCGATGTTCAGGGTCACAGCACCTCTGTCATAGCCGAAGAACTCGTACTGGTTAGAGAACTGCTCGTGAGAGATACCAAGTTTAGAATATACGCTGTTCATCTGCTCTGGCCAGATGTTTGCGCTCTGGTCAGCACAGAAGTTGATGTTCTGGAATGCGTTCTCCACAGACATATCAAATCCATAGCCGATAGCCTCGGTTATCACAGGATCATCATTTATCTTATCCACAATCTTCAGCACTACGTAGCGCTCTTCCAGTACGGTCTCAGGACCGTTGCCCTCTTTGTGCACCAGTGTGGCTTTCACGATAGGAGTACGACCGATAGAAGAACGGAGTTGTGCACCGTCCTGATAGGTCTTAGGAGTAACGACACCGTTGTCGTCCAGATTGATGAACTGCTGCTGGTCGGTCTCGGTCTTCAAACCGTCTTCCACGCCTTCCACCTTGAAACTGCTTATCTTGGAGAACTTGTAAGACAGGTGATAAGCCTCCATCTCAGCATCAGAGAAGCGACGGTGACTGCCGCTGGCATCGAGACAAGTCTTGATTTCGTCGTAGAGGTTGACTGTGCTGTTGTAAGGCACGAGTATCACTCTCTTGTCAACAGGAGTAGCGTTAACCTGTGCGTCTGTTATAGCCTCGTTCTTGGCATCGTTTTCTGTAAGCCAGTAGTGTGCGCCGGCACCCAGAGTGCTGATGTATGCGCCACGAGCAATAATCAGGTTCTCAGAAGCAAACTCTTTGGTATAGATGGTGGCATAGTCGGATGTGATGATTTCGCCGGCTGCATTCTCCACTTGGAGAGCCACGAGGTCTATCTTGTTGCCCTCTGAAGGACTGCCCTTGAAGTTAACACCTACCTTCAACACACCATTGTTGATGGATTCGTATTCGGCTGTCACATCGCTTATGGCACGTGTCACCACATAGTCCTTGGTGAGAGTCACAAAGTTGATGTTGTCGGTCTTGATACCCTGCTCAACCACAGTGCTGGGGTTGAGGTGGTATTCAGCCACTACATTAGGAGTACAGATTATTCTGCCGTTTTTGGTCAGAGCACCAGCATTGATGGCATTTACACCGTCAACCACCAACTGGGGCTTGAACACCAACGACTTGAGTTCGGCAATAGTAGAAATGGTGAAACCATTGGGGTAGCCCTCTACACCATAGAATATAACGCCTGTCAGGGTCTTTATGGCAGAGAGATTGCCGTTTGTCCATGATATGTCGGTCTTGACGGGATCAGCGGGTGTACCGTCAGCCTTCATAGCCACATAGTAGAAATAACCGTCTGCATTTGGCACATAATAGCCGCCGTCAACACCATCCTGACCATTCTGACCATTCTGACCATTCTGACCATCCTGGCCGTTCTGACCGTTTTGACCGTCCTGACCGTCCTGACCGATAGCCTTGTAGTCAGTCTTGCTGCCATTCTTGTACCAATAGCCATCATTGCCAATGGTCCAAACGTCAGCATCAGCGCCATTTGTGCCGTTTAAGCCATTCTCACCGTCCTTACCGTCCTTACCATTTGTAACAATCCAAGTCTGCATGTCACTGGTGGTAATGGTGATACCCTCATTGCTCTTTGCAATGTTGGTGATGATCACACCGTCTTTCAGCAAGTTCTGAATAGCCGTAATGGCATCGGTATTCTTGCCGATCTCTCCCTCCAGCCTACTGATGTCGTCATCGTAGTCCTTACAGGATGTCATTAATGCCGGTGCGATGGTTAACGCACTGAGCATTAAGGAATAAAAGAATTTTCTTTTCATACAATAGTTATTTAATTAAACATAAAAGATATAGTTTCTTTTTGCAATGTCATATCATTTTCCTATAGCCAAATCTGTATCTCTAGCGGAGAGATACAGATTTCACTCGGAGATGCAAAAGTTTAATTAAATAACAGGTTTCAGAAAATAGACAAAAAAGTGGGGTGGGAGAGTGTACCTTTTACCACACGTATATGCTGTAATCGCTCACTGCGCCTGGTGAGCCGTGCTCGGCGCGGGGCAGATATTTTACGGCACCTACCTGATGTTCTTCGCCCATGTCTATCACCAGCATCTGTGGCATGGTGGTGCCTGCTGCCTGTTGCCAGTAAGTCGACTCCTGACGGTCGAACGCCTTGTCGCCGGTGTGGTTGCCACTGTTCTCCTCGCTGTCAACATACATGGTAGACCACTGCTCGCTGGGAATGGGCCCACCATCGCTGTCGAGTATCTGCAGTTCGGCTATGGCGGCTTGCTGCTCTCGGTGTGTGCCTCTGCAAAGTATCGCCACGTATCGGCCCTGAAGGGAGTGCGGCAGTGTAGCCGTCTGCCATCCGTTGCCGTCGTGCCATGTGCCGCAGACAGCCGCTGTCTTCTCTTCCAATTCAGGACGCTTTGAAGAGTCTTTGCGCGGATGATCTACCATGTTCAGGTGGTCTAACTCTGGTATGCTGTCTGCCCAGCATTCGGGATTAGTGGGCCCAAGTATGTCAAGTATCAGCACCTCGTTTTTGCCGCGTCGCATCCAGCATCCCGGCAGATAGAGTGTCTGCTGCGGCCCGATGTTCCAGTATCTTCCTAAGGCATGTCCGTTCACCCACACCTGTCCCTTGCCGAAACCATCGAGATGAAGGAAGGTGTCGCCCATGCGCCTCGCGTCAAATTCGCCCATGTAGTATCCGCCCCGCATGTGGGCTGTGCCCTTCGCCCCGAGAGTGAGGGCCTGGTGTATGGCGGAGTAGTCGTCGGCCATGGCTTCGATGGACCATTGTCGCAGTTCGTAGCGTAGCAGGTGGCGCTCGTCATCGGTACTGATGTAGGCGGCGTGTGTTATGCCTTTGTGGTCGTTTATGGCTCTGCCGAAGTTGATGCGCCCCATTGCTTCCAGGAGTATAGTCAGGCTGTCGCCGCTGTCTACAGCAGGCAGTGACAGTTGTTTCTCGCCCCTCACACGGTCGATAGTGCCCACGCACTGGTTGTTGACGTATACTACGGCGAAATCGTGACATTCATCGAGTGTGAGTATTGACGGCCTTGCTATGCGGGGTAGGGTGGTCGAGTATTTCACCATGCCATAGCCCACATTCATCTGCTCCATGGTAAGCGGCGTGTCACTCAGTCGACGTGTGGTGACCACGGCATCCGTGTCCATCACTTTCTTCATGCTGAATGGTGGCAGGGTGATGCGTGGCATGGCAGGCTCGGGCACACGGGGTAGCGCCTTGGCACTGTGCTTCTGCATGACCTCCCTCAGCAACCAATATTTCCGTGTGGGCAGTCCGTATTCGTTGATGGGCGCGTCATAGTCATACGATGTCACGTCGGGTGCAAAACCGGGGCTATTGGCGCCTGCCCAGTGACCGAACGAGGTGCCGCCGTGAGTCATATATAGCGAGAAGGATATGCCGCGCTTGAGGAATTGTTCTATTCCAGCCACCATCTCGTCGGCAGGGCGGGTCTCGTGGCGGGCACCCCATTTGTCGAACCATCCGCTCCAGTATTCGGAACACATCTTGGGTGCGGTGGGGCGCAACTCACTCAGCCTGCGAAACTGTTCATCCACATCGGCGCCGGTGCCGAAATTCATGGTCCACACCAGGTCGTCGAGCCCGTTTTGTTCGAAGTTTGATGACCAGTCGCACTGGAAGAGGGTCACATCGTCGAACCCTACTTGTCGCAGCGTGTCGCGTATGGCAGCCACATAGGGCTTGTCGGTGCCGTACGACCCATACTCGTTCTCCACCTGCACCATGATGATGGGACCGCCGCGGTTGATGGTCAGAGGTGCCAGTCGTTTACCCACCTCGCCCATGAACCTGCCTACGCGTTGCATGAAGTAGGGGTCTTGTTCGCGCAGACGTATGCCGTCATGGCGAAGCAGCCACCATGGCAGACCGCCCATCTCCCATTCGGCACATACGTAAGGACCGGGGCGCAGTATCACCAACATGTCGTGCTTCTGTGCCAGACGGCAGAATTCCACCACATCCTTCTGACCGGAAAAATCGAAGATGCCTTCCTCTGCCTCGTGCAGGTTCCAAAATACGTACATGCAGATGGCATTCATACCTAAAGCCTTGCACATCTTTATGCGGTGCTCCCAGTAGGGGCGTGGTATACGGGGGTAGTGCAGTTCGGCTGCCTTCACCAGTATGGGTTTGCCATCCAGCAGGAAGGTGTTATGACCTGTTTCAAATCGTTGTTGTGCCTGTATCGGCGTGCTCAGCACGAGCATTGCTGTGGTGAGCAATGCAGTGAGTATGTTTTTCAAAGGTATATTTGTTAAATTATATGTTTCTGTCAGCTCTCCTCTTATCTATAGCCGTCTTCATCGTACTGAAATAGTCCCACATGTCCTTGCGACTCTCCTCGTACTGCCGGCGCTCCTCCACAGAGTATTTTGATATCTCCGCCTGACTGAAGTCGGTGTATGGGTTGATATAGCGTTCCTGTGCCATGTTGAAGTGAGAAATTCAGCAACAAAGCGGCTGACACAGTTCAGTTGACGTACCCGTAATTGCTACAATTTGCCGATTTCCTCCGTAGTGAGACCCGTGATTTCTGTGATGTCATACAAGGAAAAACCCTTGGCTTTCATCTTTTTTGCAGTTTCATATATTCCTTCTGCTCGTCCTTCTGCTCGTCCTTCTGCTCGTCCTTCTGCTCGTCCTTCAGCCCTTCCTTTAGCCTGTCCTTTAGCCAGACCTTCTGCCAGACCTTCTGCTCGTCCTTCTGCTCGTCCCTTATCCACCGCCGTCTTCATCGTACTGAAATAGTCCCACATGTCCTTACGACTCTCCTCATACTGCCGGCGCTCCTCCACTGAGTATTTTGATATCTCCGCCT
>CAMHPC010000072.1 GCA_946186945.1 uncultured Prevotella sp. | reverse complement strand
GCCCAGGTCTATCAAGTGTGGATGTTTGGCATCGGGACAATAGCCCTCCTTCACCTCTTCGTCCGTTCAGTCACATTACTGATTGAAGAGTTCAAAGAGATTTATATTGCTGGGTTAAACAACTGTCACAGGCAGAGAAAGACCTACAATGCTGGAATATCACCCTAATGTATCACTTTGCACAGATGTGTCACGTCGATATCGAATGTTTCTTTGTTGAGGGCTTTGTTCTTGGTCAGTGAGCGGCAGTTGTATATGGTCTGGTTGGAGAGGAAGAGCAGTCCTGCTATGTCGGATGTGTTTTTCACCCCCAGTCGTATGAGTGCAAAGGTGCGCAGTTCGGTGGTGAGCGTGTGTGGTGATTTCTGCACGATACGTCCGTCCTCAGTCAGCAGTGCATTAAAATCCTCTACGAAGGTGGGATAGAGTTCGAGAAACGCCTTGTCGAAACGCTGCAGGAAGGTGGCGGCATCATCCTCAGAGATGCGTGTAGATGAAATGTTTTGCAGCAGTTCCATGGCTTGGTTTGCCTTGATTTTGCGCTTCACGAGTGTTTGATACTTTCCCAGTTTGTCTATGTATTTGGCGCACAGGTCGATGAAGATGGAGGCGAGAGTCTCGCGCCGGTCGTTGGTATCCACCAGTTTCGTATTGAGTTCTTTCAGTTGCTCGTTCAGGTCGGTCTTGTGTCGGTTGCTTTCTGCCAACTGCTCGTTCAGCGAAGAGAGTTGGCGGTTGTCCTCAGCCAGTTCACGCCTGCGGGCGGAGAGTTTCTTGTTTTGTCTATTGATGAAGAATGTGGTGAAGAGCAGTACAGTCATCAACAGCAGTATGAAGAAGATTGCGTTTCTCAGGCTCCGGTTCTGTTTCTCTGTAGTGTCCTGATATGCCTTCATGATTTGCGGTAGGCTTTTCGAAGTCTCTATTATCTGCAGGCGGTTGTTGTAGAATTTAGCATCCTCCATGGAGATATTGATATAGCGTTCCGCCCTCTCTATATAGTCTTCACCCTTCTCAAAGAGTTTCACCGCCAAACTTTGCAGTGCGGCATTCTCCATAGTGCAAGAGATGATATCGCTCATGGCGGCTCGGATTAGGTATTCCTCATATTTATCCTCGTCGCCGCTCATCCTGTAGTTGCCTGCCAAGGCATAGGAAGCCATGGCATAGATGCGTGAGTTCTTATCGATAGATGCCAGTATGTTCAGGTACTTCTCCCTTGCCTTCTCTTGGTCGGGTTCCACGTACACCATCTTCTCTCCCAAGTAGAAGTTGTACAGTGGGGCATTCTTGTCGGCGTAATTCATGGCCAGTTCCAGATAGTTGTTGGCTTTGTCTCTATACTGCGGTGAATAGTCTTGGTCGTGGCAGTAGTCGCTCCAGTAGGAATATACAGAAAAGTAGGTGTAGTAGTATTTGAAGAGCAGTTCATCATCCATGTTGCCGTTTTGTATCTTGTCCAGTTGTCCTACGGCTTCACTGTACAGGCTGCTGAGGTTGAGTATTTCTGCCAGATGGATAGTAAACAGAGTGATAAAGTGTTGGTATCCCTGTCTGGTGGCAGCCGCTTGTCCTCTCTTGGCATATGCCATGGCAGAATCGAGTTTGTAGACATGATATTCAGTAAAGAGCGTTTCTAAGGTCTTCAGTGCTGCTATGCTGTCGGTTTCCGTTGTCAATGTCTTTTTCAGAAGGTTTATTCTCTCTTCTTTAGCCTTCATGTAATAGTCTCTTTTTGCTATGGCAGAGTCTAGTTCATTCAGCAAGTCATCGTTGTTGGCAGTCGCGACTGCTGGCATGAGAATCATGGTAAGTAATATGCAAAGGTTTCTCATATACTGTAATTTTTTTGCAAAGATAGCAAAAGTTTTCATATATGCCATTTTTACTATGATATTTTTATTGCTTCTACAACCCTCAGATAATCAGTGATATACCAAAGCGATATGTTTACTGCATTTACCGTTTCTTTACCTGCATAACCTAAAGCTCCTTATATTGCTTACTTTTGCGACGGATTACTAATAATAACAAAACTAAAAACTAAAACTTATGAGCAAAATTAAGCAACCTCTCAAGAAAAGCCTTATGCTGAGTATGCTGATGCTGCTGATGCCATTGAGCCTTCTTGCGCAGAATATCAAGGTGCAAGGAGTGGTCAAAGATCAGTCGGGCGAGACAGTCATAGGTGCTACCGTTACTCAAAAGGGAACAAGCAATGCCACCGTTACCGATATAGACGGTAACTTCACACTGAGTGTCCCCACAAACTCCACCCTAACCATTTCTTACATAGGCTATGCCTCGCAGGAGGTGGCTGTAAATGGCAAGACCACCTTCGATATAGTGTTGAAGGACGACAGTCAACTGCTCAACGAAGTAGTGGTAGTAGGCTATGGCACCATGGACAAGAAAGAACTCACCTCTGCCATATCGCACGTGGGCGAGAAAGATTTTCTCACCGTCAGTTCACTCGACCCCTCTATGATGATACAAGGCAAGGTGGCAGGCGTATCTATTACCAATACCGGTAGTGGCGACCCCAACAACCAGGCGAGCATACAGATACGTGGTGTATCCTCGCGCTCGGCAGGTCTGGGTCCGCTCATCGTCATCGATGGTGTGCCTGGTGGCAATCTCACCAACATCAACCCCAACGACATTGCCTCGTTTGATGTATTGAAAGACGGTGCCGCATCCGCCATATACGGCACACGCGGTTCAAACGGCGTAATCGTGGTGACCACAAAGAAGGGAAGCAAAGACGGACAAACACATGCCTCATACTCCGGACAGATGTCGTGGGACGTGATAAACAAGGAACTGAAGATGATGGATGCACAGCAGTACCGCGACGTGCGTCTGGGGTGGGGCGACACAGGTGTAGACCTGGGTGGCAATATCAACTGGCTCGACGAGACCACACGCACCGGTTTCACTCAGCAGCACACACTCACTCTCAGCGGGGGCAATGCCAAGAGCAACTACCGCATAAGTGCCGACTACCGTAAGGCACACGGCATCGACCTGCGTTCCAACCGAGAGGAGTATGGTGCACGTGCAGCCATCATGCATACCACAAAGAATGGACTTTTCACTATCACCGCCAACGTGGCTCCGCGTGTAATCTATCGCGACAATGCTGACTGGAGTGTGTTCAAGGATGCTATCGAGGCCAACCCTACCACACCACTCATGGACCCTGAGGACCCCGCCATGTACTACAACTTCATGGGACAAGTAGTGGGTAGCAACCCCGTAGAGCGACAGAGACTGGAGAAAGACCATGCCGACACCAAGTTGCTCGACTGGGACGGAACGGTGAAACTTAATATCCTCCCCCTATTCGGCAATGGAAAATTGGACAACCATAACCTCACCACACAGTTGATGTTTGCCGACCATCAGTACAGCAACGACAACAACTGGTTCCGCCCCTCCACCAGTACACAGGCAGTAAACAACGGCCGTGAGGGTGAAGCCAGTCGTTCATACGGCAAGGAGAGCCAGTACGTGGTAGAATGGCTCACCAATTACATGGGCTCATTTGGCAAGCACAACCTGAAAGGAATGCTGGGCTATTCCTATCAGTATTCCAAATTCTCAGGCTTCAATGCAGAAAACAAAGACTTCCCCAACGATGGACTGGGAGCCGACAACCTGGGCTCGGGTGAGTATGCCAAGGAGGAAGGTGAAGTGCTGATGGGTAGTTACAAAAACGACTCTAAACTCATATCCTTCTTCGGACGTGTGAGTTATGACTACGACGGACGCTACCTGCTCACTGCCTCGCTGCGTCATGAAGGCTCATCTAAGTTTGGTGCCGACCACAAATGGGGTAACTTCCCCGCTGTATCAGCAGGTTGGCGCATCTCCTCAGAGAAATTCATGAAAGACATAAAATGGATAAACGACCTGAAGTTGCGCGCCGACTACGGTGTCACCGGCAACCAAGACTTCGACAGTTACCTCTCGCTCAATACCATGACCGGATTCGGCTACTACTACTATAACGGTAAGTATTTCCAGGTGTGGGGACCCTCAAAGAACGTAAATCCTGAACTGCGCTGGGAGAAAGGCAAGAACTGGAACATAGGTATCGACTTCTCACTGTTCAACAACCGCGTGTATGGTTCTATCAACTACTTCAGTCGTCGTCAGCAGGACCTCCTGGGCAACTACAAAGTGTCTGTGCCACCTTACCTCTTCGACGAGACCTACGTAAATGTGGGAACGATGAAGAACACAGGACTGGAGTTTGACCTTAACTTCAACGCGGTCAACACCAAGGACTTCGGTTACAACTTCAACCTCGTGGGTGCCACCATGCGCAATAAGTTCGTAGACTTCAGCAACTCCGAGTATGTGGGTCAGGACTTCTATGATGTGAGCAGCACCGAAGATCCCTATCCCTTCTACAACCTGCAGCGAATACAGAAGGGCGAGTCGCTCGGCAATTTCTACATGTGGGAATATGCCGGCCACAACACCGATGGCGAATGGCTGGTATATGACAAGGACGGCGATATCATACGTGCATCGCAGGCAAGCGATGAAGACCGCCGTGTGGTGGGCAACGGCATGCCAAAGTTCACCCTCTCATCCAGTCATACCTTCCGCTATCGCAACTTCGACCTCACGTTGTTCTTCCGCGGTGCATTCTTCTACGACATATTCAATATACACGACTTCTACTACGGTACACGCAATTTCACCGGAAACCGTCTGCAGAAGGCATACGGCAAAAACTTCGACATATCCTCCACCGCCAATCCCGTGGTGTGCGACTACTTCCTGGAGCGTGGCGACTATCTGAAACTCGACATGGTGACCCTCGGCTACACCTTCAAGCCCAGGGACTGGCGCTTCATAGACCGCGTGCGTGTATATGCCACTGGCAAAAACCTCTTCACACTGACCAAGTTTAGTGGCGTAGACCCCTCTACCTATCAGGTCAACGGTCTCACCCCCGGTGCCCAGGGCTCACGCACCTACTTCCCCTCCACCCGACAGTTTATCGTGGGTTTGCAGGTAGATTTCTGATAGTTGACAAATATGAGTAAGCAATTGAATACAATGAAGACAATGAACACTATGAAATCATTACGAAATATAGCCCTGACGATGCTTTGCATCCTCACAATGGGCAGTTGCACCGACCTGGACGAGACCCTTTATGATCAGGTAGGCACCCAGAACTACTACAATACAAAGAACGACGTGGTGCGAGCCACCTTCCGCCCCTTCGAGCATGCCTTCTGGAGCATCCAAAGCCGTCATGTACTCAATGAACTCACCGCCGACCAACTTATCACACCAACCCGCGACGGTTGGTGGGACGATGGAGGCAAATGGCGCCGCCTGCACTATCATGACTGGAACGTAGAAGACGGTGGCGATGCCCAGACCGAATGGAACGGCTGCTTCCAGGGTATCATGCAGTGCAACTACGTGATAGAGGACCTGCAGACCCTCAACGCCAAGGACTTCGGATTTTCCGATGCCGAGTTCTCCAACCTCAGTGCCCAGTGTCGTGTGCTGCGTGCATGGTTCTACCTGCGTCTGCTCGATGAGTTCCGCAACGTTCCTCTTGCCGTGAGTTACAACGACGTGACCAAGAACACCGAGACACAAGTGGAGCCCAAGGTCATCTTCGACTTCATAGAGAGCGAATTGAAAGAGTGCCTCGCTCTGCTCTCAGAGAAGAGTGAACTGGGAGCCAACTCCCCTTTGCAAGGCCAGTGGACCAAGGCCGGAGCCGCTGCTCTGCTCGTGCGCTTGTACCTGAATGCCAAGGTATATATCGGCGAGGAGAGATATAACGACTGCGAACAGGTGGCACAGGATATAATCGATGGCAAGTACGGCCAGTATCAAGTGGCGTCACGCTGGGACGCAGCCTTCGATTGGAACAACGATGGGTGTGACGAAGTGATTTTCGGCTTCCCCGCAGCCCCTGGATACAGTTTCTGGCATTATCAAGGCGACACCTACTGGTGGACCACACCCGCCCGTGCCCGTTACTACCTCGGCGACTCAAAATGCAAGGCTGGTGACCACAACACAAAATACGCCGCATCACCCAGTTATGCACCCAACGGCGAACTCTATACCTATGAACTGGGCATGCCCATACAGCGCTTCCGCAAGTACGATGGCGACGTGCGAATGAAACTCTATCGCAACCTGGGCAACAGCACCCGCGAGGGAATGTTCCTCTACGGTTACCTGGAGTATACCGACGACAACGGCGCTACGAAGAAGGTGCAGGCTCCCGAGGTGCCCTACGACCTCTATATACGCGATGCAGTAGGCAAATTCCAATCGCTCGCCCCCGACCGCTGGCTCACTGCCACCAGCAGCACTCTGCGCGATGGCGACCACAACTCAGGCTGGCATTTCGCCAAATATCCCTTCTATAGCGATGAAGACACACACCAGATGGAGAGCGACTACACAGAGATACGTCTGCCAGAAATTATCTACTCACTGGCAGAGTGCAAACTGCGCTCGGGCAAGAAGGCAGAGGCAGCCAGACTGCTCAACAGCGTGCGACGCCGCAACTATCCCGCCGACAAACTATCAGAAGTGCTCTATGCACCCGAGGGCAGTGCCAATCTCGATATGCAGGAGATGCTCGACGAGTGGGGACGCGAATTCTTCGCAGAGAGCCGCCGACGCGTAGACCTCATACGTTTCGAGAAGTTCAATAGTGGCACCTGGTGGGACAAGACACCCGATGCAGACGAACACACCAAAATCTTCCCCATCATGCGCCCCATACTCAATGCCAACCCCGCTCTGAAACAGAACCCGGGTTATAACAACTAAAACCGAAAACAGAAAAACCGTAATCGTATGAAACTGAGAAATATATTCACCGTGCTTGCCACCTTCGTGCTGGCAGCCGCATTGACTGGATGTGATGGCGAGAAAGACCTCAATATCATAGAGGGCGAACTGCCCATCAAAACCAGTACATTATATATGGTGGGCGATGCCACCCCCAACGGCTGGGACATAGGCAACCCCACACCCCTGACAGCCACCGACGACGACCCGTTGATATTTGCGTGGGAAGGTACCCTCTACACAGGTGAGTTGAAACTCTGTCTGACCACAGGCAGTTGGGATGCACCCTTTATCCGTCCCACCATCAACGGCACAGAGATAACCAAGAGCAATGTGAGCGACGTGAAGTTTGCCATGCATGCCGGCGACCCTGACGACAAATGGCGCATAGCCGATGCCGGCAAATACCGCCTCACCTTCAACCTGCGTCATTGGACCATGTCTACCGAGTATCTTGGCGAACTCGATGGACCCGTCATCGAACCCATCGAGGCAGAGACAGTGTATATGGTGGGCGATGCCACCCCCAACGGCTGGAACATCGATGCACCCACACAACTCACCAGGCAGTCGCAGTACTTATTCCAGTTTGAGGGCAACCTAACCCCCGGCGAGATGAAGGCCTGTCTGACCACTGGCGACTGGGGCGTGTCGTTCATCCGTCCTGCATTCGGCGGTTGCAAGATAAACAAGGAAGGCGTGGAGAGCCAGGACTTCGTGTTCACCACCAATCCCGACGATAAGTGGCAGGTGGAGGAGGCAGGTGTATACCGACTGACCTTCGACCTGGAGCACTGGACCATCAAGGCAGAATACCTGGGCGAGATACCCTCTGCCGACAAGGAGCCTATCGAAGCAGACGCTGTGTACATGGTGGGCGATGCCACCCCCAACGGCTGGAATATCGATGCACCCACACAACTGACAAAAGTGTCAAAATACATATTCACCTACGAGGGTGAGTTGGTGCCCGGCGAACTGAAGGCATGCACACAGACCAGCACCTGGGACCAACCCTTCATACGTCCCACATTCAATGCTTGCCAAATCAGTCTGAGCGGCGTAGAAAGTCAGGACTTCGTGTTCACCACCAATCCCGACGACAAGTGGCAAGTGACCGAGGCAGGCCAGTACCGACTGACCTTCGACCTGGAGCACTGGACCATCGAGGCAGAGAGATTATAAACCAAGGAAATCTAAAAAACAGGAAAAAGACATGAATAAGATGTTAATGATGTGTATAGGCCTTCTGGCCACACTCTTCAGTGCCTGCACTGACGAAATAGAAATGCGTTACCCGCCAAAGTACGAATTGCCCGACCTGCCCGTGGTAGAGGGTATACACGATGGTGTGAAAGCACCCCTCTACTGGAGCATCTACGAATATGCCTACGAACAGGAGAAAAACGGAGTGAACAGCAGTGACATGGACTTCACCGAATCACAGTGGGACGAAGTCATCGACTGGGTGGCGACCAACCTGAAACCCTATGGCTACGATATGATATGCACCGACGGTTTTATACCCATGCATGCCAACGATGCCTCAGGATATATGACCCACTACGGCTCTGTGGCACTGAAAGACCTCGTGGCAAAATGTAAAGCCCGCGGACTGCGACTGGGCGTGTATGACAACCCCCTCTGGGTGCACGGCTCGCTCGATACACAAGTGGAGGGTACAGATGTCACCTTTGGTCAACTGCTCTACAATGGCAGCACAGCGGTGACCAACCCCAATGCGGAAGACCTGTGGTTCAGTTGGGTGGTGAGTGAAAACAAGGGAGCGCGCGAGTATATCGACGGCTTCTTCCGCCACTACAAGGAACTGGGCGTAGAGTTCATACGCATGGACTTCCTCTCATGGTATGAAGACGGCAAAGACCGCGGACAGGGCGTCGTGGGGCGCGGCTACGGACGCGCAGCCTATGCCCGTGCCCTAGCATACATAGCAGAGTCGGCCAAGAAATACGGCATATTCACCTCGCTGGTCATGCCACACCTCTTCAACGATGCCGAGGTGGAAGCCCGCTACGGCAATATGGTGCGCATAGTGGCAGACACCGGCGATGGAGGCTGGAGACACACCTCAGCACACGACAAAGGAAAAGCCTATGCCTCATGGCCCAACTGTATGAACCAGTATGACGGCTTCCTCTACTGGTCGCACATCACCGGTCGCGACAAGGTGATACTCGATGGCGACTTCCTGCGCCTGAACAAATATGATAATGATGCCGAGCGCCAGACAGCCGTGTCATTGCAAATCATGGCAGGTGGTCCCGTGGCAGTGGCAGATCAGCCCTCAACCATCGGCAGCAACCTCACATTCTATACCAACAGCGAACTGATACAGTTGCGCAAGGATGGCTTCGTGGGCCAACCACTAAATGCCAAACTGGGCGAGAGTGGCAATGAAGTGTGGTATGGCACCATGCAGAATGGCGACTATGTGGTGGGCCTGTTCAACCGCAGCGACCAGGCACAGACCCTCTCAGTAAACCTCAGCCAACTGGGTATCGACGGCGAGAAGAATGTGCGCGACCTTTGGACACACACCGACGAGGGCAATGCTGCCACCGTCAGTGCCAGTGTGCCGGCTCACGGATGCAAGATAGTACGACTCACCAACTCTTAAACACACATCGCAACATGATACAAATAAGCAAGAAAATAACGACCGTGGCATGTGTCTGCCTGTTGTTTGCTTCAGAAATAGCAGCACAGACAGTGTCATCACCCAATGGTAAAGTGCAACTGTCGTTTGAGTTGCAGCAGGGTGGGGTGCCCTCCTATCAGATGACATACAAGGGCAAAGAGGTAATCAAACCCAGCCGGATGGGTCTGGAACTGAAGAATGCTGATAATCTGCTCAATGGCTTCACCCTCAAGAGTCAGCAGACAACCACCTTTGATGAGACATGGCAGCCAGTGTGGGGTGAGAGCCGTGATATACGCAACCATTACAACGAACTGTTGGTGAAACTATCACAGCCCTCTACCGACCGCAACGTAAACATCCGTTTTCGTGTGTACGACGATGGTGTGGGTATGAGATACGAGTTTCCCCAAGAGGGCAGGCTAAACTACTTCGTAGTGAAGGAAGAGCGCACAGAGTTTGCCATGACCGGCGACCACACTGCATGGTGGATAGCAGGCGACTATGACACCCAGGAGTATGAGTACACCAAATCGAGACTGAGCGAGATACGACGATTGCTGCGCGGTACCATCACCGGCAACCTCTCGCAGACTGTCTTCTCCGACACCGGTGTGCAGACATCGCTGCAATTGAAGACCGCTGACGGCATATACATCAACCTGCACGAGGCAGCACTGGTAGACTATCCCGCCATGCACCTGCTCCTCGATGACAAGACGATGACCTTCACCTCATGGCTCACACCCGATGCAAAGGGCGACAAGGGCTACCTGCAGACACCATGCAACACCCCCTGGCGCACCATCATGGTGGCAGACGACGCACGCGACATACTCGCATCCAACCTCATACTCAACCTCAACGAGCCATGTAAACTGACAGACACCAGTTGGATACACCCCACGAAATACGTAGGTGTGTGGTGGGAGATGATATCAGGCAAAGGCGATTGGGCATATACCGACCAGTATCCCACGGTGAAACTGGGTCAGACCGACTTCTCCAAGGCACGGCCCTCAGGACGCCATTCAGCTAACAATGACAACGTGCGCAGGTATATAGACTTCGCTGCCGAACACGGGTTCGACGAGGTGCTGGTAGAAGGCTGGAACGAAGGTTGGGAAGACTGGAGCGGCAACTCCAAGGAATATGTGTTTGACTTCGTGACACCCTATCCCGACTTCGACCTCAAGGCTCTCAACGACTATGCCCATTCCAAGGGAGTGAAAATCATGATGCATCACGAGACCTCGTCGTCGGTGATGAACTACGAGAAGCACCTGGACCGCGCCTTCCAGTTGATGAAAGACTACGGTTATGATGCAGTGAAGACCGGATACGTGGGCAACATCATACCACGTGGCGAACATCATTACAGCCAGTTGGAGGTGAACCACTACAACCACGTGGTGAAACGCGCTGCCGACTATCATATCATGGTCAACGGACACGAGACAGTGCGCCCCACAGGACTCTGCCGCACCTACCCCAATTTGGTGGGCAACGAGAGTGCCCGCGGTACCGAATATCAGGCTTTTGGCGGCACACGCCCCGGTCATACCGCCATACTGCCCTTCACCCGTCTGCAAGGCGGTCCGATGGACTACACCCCGGGTATATTCGAGATGCAGTGTCCCAACGGCAATCACGTCAACTCCACCATCTGCGGACAATTGGCACTCTATGTCACCATGTACAGCCCGCTGCAGATGGCGGCCGACTTCCCTGAGAACTACGAGAAGCATATTGACGCCTTCCAGTTTATCAAGGACGTGGCACTCGACTGGGACGAGTCACTCTATCTCGAAGCAGAACCTATGGAGTATATCACTGCTGCCCGCAAGGCCAAGGGCACAAACAACTGGTTCGTGGGTTGCGTGACAGGCGAACAGGCACACACTTCAAACCTGAAACTCAACTTCCTCGACCCTGGCAAACAGTACATAGCCACAGTATATGCCGATGCCAAAGACGCTGACTATAAGACCAACCCACACGCATACGTGATAAAACGTGGGGTGGTAACCTCAAAGTCTGCGCTGAATGTCTTGGCAGTGGCAGGCGGCGGCTATGCCATCAGCATAATAGAGGCATCAAAAGCAGACCTCAAGGGTCTGAAGAAACTGCCCGCTTCATGTCAATAGTAGTATTAGTAGTAAGAAGACGGTGTGAGGTGTAATAAGAAAGTGAAAGGGTGATGTGGTAAGGCTCTGGTCAGCGGTAAAAGGTGAGCCAGTTGGTGCGATACCTGTAGTTGGGCGCCAGTTTGCTTTCCGGGAACACCTCTTTCACTTTCCCCTCCCTGTCGCGATACCATGTGTAGTTCCAGCCTGCACCCATGTCCAGATAGAGTGCGTGGGTGACATTGTATTCCGTGAGACATTTCACAAACTTCTCGTAAGTCATCACCTTGTTTGCCTCGATGAGGCACAGACGCCCGTTTTTCTCGCACAGAGCCCTGAAGATATGTTTGGTGTGTCGCATCTTAGCACCGATGGGGCGAGCTACACCGTTGTAGATGACGAGCAACTGGCAGAAGCCCATGTGCCAGCCGTTGGCAGCAGTGGGGTAATCTTCTTTCTTCATAAACTTCCACGCGCCTTTCTTCCACACGAAGCCGCCAGTGTTGGCACGGCAGCGATAGCCCTTCTTCATCACCCCGCTGCAGAGGTGGTTGTCGGCGATGTTGGAGTGTCTGAACTCGCTGAGCAGTTCGCCAGTGAAAGCAGCCTCGCAGCAGAACTCCACATTCTTCTGTGCAGCAGAGGGCATCTGTCCGCACACCAGGTCGATGCCGGTGTACTCGGGATAGTATACATTGAGGTTTGCCGTGCGCTCCACGGTCACACCGTGAACGCACAGACAAACCGTCAGGACCGCCATGGTCAGAACAATTCTGTTTCTCATTACGAGCAGGTGCAAAGTGTATTATTTCGTACTGTTCTTTATGGCACGTACCATGAAGCCCTGCATACGTCTCTGAGCCACGGTCTCTATTTCAGTGTTGTCGAAGGTGAAACCGTATGCATCCCATGCAGCCACGGTCACATCACGTGTGGCTCCCCAGTAGAAACCTACGGGATGCTCAGCCCAGTTGTTGCTCCACTTGTCTTTGTCTTTCAGTCCTCCACCCGGCAGGAAGATATATTTGCCACTCGGACCAGTGAGTCGGCAACCTTCCACACCGTTGAGTTTCTTTATGTCGTAGTTGCATTTCTCAATGAGTTTCTCTATGTCGGGGTCGTTGGGCATCATCCAGTTGTCAC
>CAMHPC010000071.1 GCA_946186945.1 uncultured Prevotella sp. | reverse complement strand
GACAACATCCGCTTCCAGGAGAGTGTGGTGTACTATGAGTGCACATGGAACAACTACTATCCCGCTTCGCACTATCCCTTCATGTACAAGTGCCGCTCATCGTATCAGAACCGCTACAAACTGCGCCTGGCAGACATACTGCTGCTCGAGGCTGAAGCCTACGCCCATCTGGGTCAGGGCTCACAGGCAGCCGCACTCGTCAACCAAGTGCGCAACCGTGTGCAACTCGACCCCATCGATGCCTCGGGCGACATGGTGGAGAAGGTGCTGCACGAACGCCGTCTGGAACTGGCATTCGAAGGACAACGCTGGTTCGACCTCTGCCGCAACAACAAGGTGGAGGAGTATATGAACGCCGTATATGGCAAAGACTCAGGCAGACTGCCACAGCGCAAGCTCTTCGACGAGAACTCATACCTGTTGCCACTGCCGCAGACCGCACTCGACCAGAACAACAATCTTGAACAGAACCCAGGATATTAATAAAACTATAACCCAATGAAAATGTCAATCATAAGCATAGCATCCGCATTGCTGCTCTCTCTGGCAGCATGCAGCAACGAGGGCTCCATCGATGGTACCGAGAAACCTTCAACGCCCACACCACCGGCTCCCACCGGTCCTGTAGCCACAGTGTATACCACCACTGGCTCGGGCACACAGCGCCTGGACGCTTCGGTGTCTGAACTCTTCACCACGCCCAACATGGCTCCCACCACCATACAGATAGACCCCTCACAGACCTATCAGACTATGGACGGCTTCGGATTTGCCATCACTTACTCTACATGCTACAACCTCATGAAGATGGATGCGGCAGCACGTGCCAAGTTCCTGAAGGAGACTTATAGCACTACCGAGGGCTACGGCGTGTCTTACGCACGTATCTCTATCGGGTGCAATGACTTCTCCAGCCGCGAGTATACACTCTGCGACGAGAAGGGACTGGAACACTTCGCTCTGCAAAACGACGAGACACAGTACGTGATACCTATACTGAAAGAGATACTCGCTATCAACCCCGACGTGAAAATCATCGCTGCTCCCTGGACCTGCCCGAAATGGATGAAGGTGGACAATATAGAGACCAAGCAGCCACACGACCAGTGGGTGGACGGACACCTCAATCCTGACATGCGCGCCGACTATGCCAAGTACTTCGTACTCTTCGTGAAGGCCATGAAGGAGCAGGGTATAGATATCTATGCCGTGAGTCCGCAGAACGAGCCCCTCAACCACGCCAACTGCGCATCACTCTACATGCCCTGGCAGGAGGAGGCACCCTTCGTGATGGAACTGGCAAAGGCATTCACCCAGAATGGCATCAACACCAAGATATATGTGTTCGACCACAACTACAACTACGACAACGTGGCTGACCAGGAGGACTATCCTGTGAAGATGTACGATGCCATGGGAGCAAGTTTCGAGGGCTCTGAATTGGTGGTGGGCGCTGCCTATCACGACTACGGTGGCTCAAACAGCGAACTCACCGACATACACAACCAGGCACCCGACAAGGAACTGATCTTCTCGGAGAGCAGCATAGGAACATGGAACGACGGACGCAACCTCTCCAAGCGTCTCATCGACGACATGAAAAACGTGACCCTCGGCACCGTGAACCAGTGGTGCAAGGCAGTGCTGGTGTGGAACCTCATGCTCGACCAGAATATGGGTCCCAACCTGGACGGTGGCTGCCAGACTTGCTTTGGAGCCGTAGATATCTCTACCGACTACAAGACACTCTCTTACAACTCTCACTACTATGTCATCTCTCACATGTCGTCAGTGGTTCGCCCCGGTGCCGTGCGCATAGGCACTACCTCGCGCAGCATCAGCAAGAGCGGTGTGGTGTACAGCGCCTTCCAGAACCCCGACGGCAGTTATGCACTGGTTATACTCAACGCCTCCGACGAGGATGTCAACCTCACTGTGAGCGACGGAACAAAGCACTTCCAGGTGTCGGCTCCGGCACAGGGCGTGGTGTCTACTAAGTGGAACTAATTATCACTCTTAGATGAAGATTATCATGAAACATATAAAATTCTTTTTAGCAGCACTCCTCGCTATGCCTCTGCTCTCGGCATGCGTAGACGATGACTATCAGAACATAGTGCTACAGGGCGACCCACAAATTGATGCCGAGGAGATAGGCACAGTGATGATGGGCGATGACTTCGACTTCACCGTCAACTGCCGCGATGCCAAAGGTACCGACCTCTCTACACTCAAGGCTGAACTGCTCTTCAGCAACGAGGTGGTGGACAATGTGCAGATACGCACCAAGGAACCCGGCGACTATACCGTGACGCTGCATGCTCCTTTCCTGAAGTTTATACCCAACGGCGAGGCACAGGTGCGTCTCACTCTGCAGAATGTCACCACATCCAAGACCATCGCTATGGTGTCTATGCAGGTGGAGAGACCTCACTTCTCCGACCTCCTGTTCGTCGATGCCAACGGTAATAAATACGAGATGAGCGAGGGCGACGACTACAACTACACATGCACATACAATACCGCTGCCTCTGGCTTCAAGGGACACTTCGAGACTGCCGACGGCGAATGGCTTTTCGGTTCCAACGGCTCGGACATAGAACTCGGAAAGAAGGGCAACCTCGACTTCCAGACCAATGAGCCTGGCGACATCACCGTATCGTTCAACACACGCGACTTCGTGTGGGCTCCGCAGGAGGAGATCGCCATAGTGCCCCTGCTCTTCTCCGAGAGCGACAACGTGATACAGCGCGACATGATACAGGGCCGTCAGTACACCATCGGTGGCATAGTCAACGAGGAGTGGTACGTGGATCCCGACTACTTCGAGGCTAACGGCGACGGCACTTACACCTTCCGCGCTATCGACGGTGCCTACACCATCATAGCATACAACAACTACAAGTTCGTGCAGTGCTATGCAGGTGCCAAGGATGCTCCTGCCACCATACAGGCAGATGGTTCCGGTGGCTTGTGGATTATCGGTGGCAATGGCATCAACAAGCCGTATCTCACCACGAGCAACAACAAGGGTTGGTGGACTGACCCCGAGTGGGACCAGTCGTTGGCTCAGATACGCCCGAAGGTTTATCAGATCACCCTCACTGTGGGACAGCAGCTCTCTGCTTCCGATGTAAACTTCAAGTTCTTCGGCCAGCCGGCATGGGGTATTGAGTTCACCGGCACTGCCACCGACCATCACCTCTCTTGCGAGAGCGACATCTTCGGCGTTGGCGATGGCACAGGCGGACACGACAATGGTAACATATACCTGAAGAGTGATGCCACACTGATAGAGGGCGACACCTACGTGTTCACCGTCGACCTCACCGCCGGATGCGCCAATGGTGTGCTCAGCGTGAAGAAGGGTGCCGGCGCAGGCGTGCAGACCGTGGCACTCGAGGATAAGACACCTCTGGTGATGGATGTGAAGAAGGGTATGACCTTCCAGTTTGAAGGTGTGGTAGACGACACCTGGACTGTCGATTACGATTTCCTCAAGTCTAACGGCGACGGCACCTACACCTTCCTCTGCATCAATGGCTCATACGCCTTCAAGGCATACGCCGATTACAAGTACGTGCAGGTTTATCCCGTGGATGAGGAAGGCAAGCCCGCCACTTTACAGGAGGACGGCACAGGCTCTATATGGGTGATAGGCAGCGAGTGTATCAACAAACCTACACTCGATGCAGCCAACAACAAGGGTTGGTGGACCGACCCCGACTGGGACCAGTGCATGGCACCTATAGCAGCCAAGAAGTACCGCATCACCCTCACTGTGGGTCAGCAACTTTCTGCCACCGACATCAACTTCAAGTTCTTCGGTCAGCCCAGTTGGGGCACTGAGTTCAATGGCCAGGGTGGCGCATACCACCTCGAGTCTGACAACCCATGGTTCCGTGTCAATGCCGCCGACAGCGACAACGGTAACATCTTCCTCAAGGATGATGCCACGCTCACCGAGGGCGAGACATACGTATTCACCATCGACCTCACCTCAGGCGTGGCCAATGGTGTGCTCACCGTGGAGAAGAAATAGACCATCCTGATTCTTTTATATTTTCGCTCCCTCCGTCATCGATGTATGGCGGGGGGAGTCTTTTTTTTACAAATAGCGAAGTGATGCACCGTTTTACGGAAATATTGTTTAACTTTGCATCCGTACATACATTCTTACAGATACTATTATGAGCCGTAAACAGTTTTGCGAGATTTCTCCTCTCACCTACCGCATCTCCACGGAGAAGGAGATACTGAAGAGACATGTGAAAGACCTCCTGCACAAGACCACCTTTGCCAGTGAGCGCACAGACACGTCGCTGCCTGTGCTGGTGTATAGTCACAACTCGCTCATCCGCCGCCGACTGGGCAATGTGGATATGCAACTGCAGGAAAACAAAGCCACCAACCTGGCACTGGCAGTGAAGAAAATCGACGGACTGATAATACATCAGGGCGAGACCTTCTCTGTGTGGAAGATGATAGGACGCACCACACGGCGCAGAGGATACAAGGAAGGACTCACCATAGCCAAGGGAAAGCCCGACAAGGGCATAGGCGGCGGATTGTGTCAGTTGTCCAACCTCATCCACTGGATGGTGCTGCACAGCGAACTCACCATCACCGAGCATCACCATCACGATGCCCTCGACCTCTTCCCCGATTTCGGCAGACAGATACCTTTTGGCACCGGCACCAGCATATCATACAACTATATCGACTATCGTATCAAGAACGAGACAGAGAACACCTATCAACTCCGCTTGAAGGTGGATGGCGAATACCTGCGCGGCGAACTGCGAGCCAGGAGTATGCAGTCTCATACCTTCCATATCCACGCTAAAAACGAGTTTTTCTCGCGCGAGAACGGTATAGTATATCGCAATGGTGAGGTGTATCGCGACACCATCGACCGTCAGACGGGCGCCATCATCGAAAGCACCCTCATCCGCACCAACCACGCCCGCGTGATGTACGAATGTCCGCCCGACATGGAAATCGTAGAGTTATAAGCGATGCCGCAGGCATCTCTTTTTTTTATTATTGCTGTCCGCTAAAGTTTCTTTGTTATGCTATAAATAATTGCATACACAGTTTTTTGAACAATTTGAGCAATAGGGGGGTATTTACACCCCGAAGGGGCAATGAGCATGTTGCGCAGCAGACTCTAACCTTTGCCAAAACTCATATTTTTTAATAGTTTTGGCAAAGGATTAAAAAACTTTTGTATCTTTGCAGACGAGAGGCAGCGAGAACGGGTTGTGCTCCAGCAATTCAAACACGTTTGATTGCGTTCGGACTGTACCGTCCTTATACCGTAAACGTAAAACGATACGATTATGACCAAAGAAGAAGCTATGACCCGCTTTATGGCGGCCAAGGAAAAGAAGCGCCAGTGCGTGGCACGGCTTGAAGAGAAGATGAAGCAGACCTACGAGCAGCGGACAGGCAAGCCCGCTAACTACACTTTCGTGTTATGAACCGTCTGGACATAAATCTCATCAACGGCCAGTCGTCATATAAAGTGGAGGAGGCTGACGAGGAGAACTTCTTCGAGTTCTTTACCGAGCACGATGTGCATTACTCTGTAGGTTTTATGCCTGATGACAGCCTGATGCAAAGCGAGGCTTACCATCTGATTATCGTCAATGTGGACAGCCGGACATCGCCCAGTGACCGAAAGGTGAAAGACACAGTGATGGCTATAGTGGCAGAGTTCTTCGACAAGAACAACACCACGCTGCTCTACATCTGCGACACTGGTGATGGTAAGCAGCGCTTGCGCAGCCGGCTGTTCGAACGAAGGTTCGCTGCCTATAGCAAGAAGGCACTCTACACATCGGTCACATCGTCGGTAGTCGATGAGGATGGAATCACAAATTATGCCACCATCATCGTCCGAAACGACAACCCGCGGTTAGTAGAGGTGATTGCCGAATTCACTTCGACAATCAGTCTTTTGAACCAAAAGCCGCAATAGCAGTCCCCACGGACGGTGTAATCCCTCATAAAGAGCATCTTTGGTTACTATACATATACTTGCAAGTCCGGGGATGCTGAGCACCCTCGGCATACTGAGCGGCGACACCTGTCAGCGTCGGAGAATAGCAAGGTAATATCAGGAGCGCACTGCATTCCTGCGGTGCGTAAAACACTGTCCCAACCGCTTTTTGCTGATACTGTTGCAAAAGTATGCACGCGCTCGGCGAGATCTCACGCTCGGCAGGATTTGCAATCCTGCCGCATTGAATATCAGCATTTGCAATGCGCTCAACAAAGCAGCGCGACAAAAAAATCAGAATTTTTTTTCCAAAAAAAAACAATATACAAAAATATTGTTTATATTTGCAATCGACAGAGTCTGTCACGCGGTGGCAGACCGAGTCGAGACATCGATGGAATCCCGCGGCTGAGCACCCCATTCGTAAGGACAGCCAAGGGGAAAAAGGACGTTTTCCAAGACGTTACTCGTCTGTACCTTCAAACTTCGCAACCTTGAAACGTGTCACAGAGGTAATGCAACGAAACGTCCGCGTGAGGTGTATTATATTCAGACGTATGCTATGGTTTATAGCGTGCAGTCGTATAGTATAATATTACTTGGCGTGGGCTGACTGCGTTGCTTGTCCTTGACACGGAGGCAATGCGAAGGCCTGAAGGTAGGGATGAGTTGACAATGACACTCCCATGCCTTTTTTTATTTCCATAACCTTAATACTGTAAAAGCCGAAAAAATGGGAGACAGTAGGCAACCTAAAACAACTGCCCCTGATGGAATATGACAATACCGTTACACATAGGAACCTTCATTGAAGAAGAGGTGCGCAAACAGCAACTCTCCGTCAGTGCCTTTGCCAGAAGACTGCATTGCGACCGCACGAATGTCTATGACATCTTCAAGCGTTCCTCTATCGACACCGAACAACTCTTTAGAATCTGCAAGATATTAAACCGCAATTTCTTTGACATCTATTCGATGCAATACTATAAGGATGTGGAACAATCGGCTACAGAAGTGTTGAGAACTCTTCAACAGCGTAAACTCGATACATTTGGCTGATGACAGTACCTTTGCAAAATGAAAACTTAACATCTAAAAACTTAAAACAATGCAAGATAATAACGCCAAACTCATGCTGCTGATCACCTCATTTATCGTAGCGATAGCCGCAACGGGACTGGTCGGCTATTATCAAGAGATAAGATGGCTATTCATCACTTCCACCGTAATATCTGCTACGCAATTCATCGCGTCTGTTTTTGTGCAGCCATTGAAAGACGAGATGATTCCTTGGCTGGCGTCATGTCTTGCTATAGGCTATTTCCTGACAGGCAACATACCTGATGCCGCTTGTTTCGGTATATGCCTCTATGTGACGACTGCTTTTATAAACATGCTGATACCAGTACAATTGTTATTGTTTGTTGTTCCTGTAGGGTGCATAGTGGCATATTTCCTTGGTGCAGAAAATGTATTTATAGCCACGGCAGTCTATTGTCTGACGAATTTTGTAGTCAAGCATTTTCGTGGTAAAAATCCATCCTTCGCTATGGGTTGGTTCCTGCTATGTATGACGCTCGGTGTGGCGCTCTTGATTTTGAGAGATACAGATGCCTACTTCTCTGTAAAGATGCTCAAAGGTCTGTTGCTTGGCAGTGCCGCCTACTACATCGCATTAGCCTTGTACGTATTTTATATAGTCCGGATTAAGAAGGATAAGAACATAAGATTTTAATAAAAAACCTAAACAAAATAATTGATAGGATTATGAAAAGATACATATTGCTGTTCGGTTGCTGCCTTCTCGTTAGTATGGGGTGTTTGGCACAACAAAAGAATACCGTTACGAAGACAAAGACTGAACCTACGGTGGAAGAATTATATCAAAAATACATAGATTATATACTGGAAGAAAAAGGAGCGGAAGATCCTGTCAAGGCAAAAGAACTATTATGGCTGTCAGTTAATAAAGGGTACGCAAAGGCATTTGTAGAAATGAGTTATTATGAAGAAAAACATTCCGCTGCCATTGTATGGCTAAAAAAAGCAGCAGTGCAAAATTGCCCTGATGCAATGTATCCTTTGTTCCTGATATATCGTAATGGTGGAAGCGATGTTACACCTGATATTAACGAAGCTAACAAGTGGCTGGAAAAAGGTGCAGAATTAGGATGCCCTAAATGTCAGTGGCTTTTGGGATCTAATTATCATTATGGTGAAGATGGGTATTCTGTAAATGTGAGTCAGGCTATTTCATGGCTCGAAAAAGCAGCTTTTCAAAATCATGATGCTGCGATGGAACAATTGGGTGAATTGTTTCAAGATGGGAAATTGACAAAACGTGATATAAACAAAACTCTATATTGGTATCAAAAAGCATCTGACTTAGGAAATATAGCAGCAAAGGAAAGAATGGCCTTGATGTATCTTTATGGAGATGGAGCATCTATTGATGAAGAAAAATCATTCAACCTGATGAGAGAAGCAGCATCTTCTGGAAGTTCAACTGCTCAGATTAAATTAGGAATTATGTTTAACGATGGCTTAGGATGTAAAAAATCCAGATATGCGGCAGAATATTGGTGGCGTACTGCTTTAGAAAATTCAAAGACATCTATAGAAGACAAAAAAGTTTTAAAGGAATTATTGGGAGAATGAATAAGGGCGAAGCCGAAAACCTCATAGAGTAGGCAAAAACGAATTAAAATAAGTATTATGAAAAAGAAACTATTAGCATTATCAACCGCAATTGTGTTGGCTTTTTCTGCTTCTGCAACAATTTCAGTGATTATGTCATCATGGGTAAAGATAAAGGATGACTGTAATAACTGTACCATGGATGATGTAAATCGTATCTGTGGCAAACCAAATTGTAAAGGATTTATGAGCCAAGTTGATGGCACGGGCAAGTACTTAAGTGACGGTTACTTGAGATACGATTATAAGTGTGGTAAGTGTGGGCATGTCATAACCTATAAGAATAAATAGTTAAAATCAAGTAAGTCTTTTGAGAAATCAGGAGACCGAAAATAAAGTGCTTATGAAGAAGATATTTATATTGGCATTTCTTTTTTCATTGCTCTCCTGCCAATTGTATGCACAGGCCAAGGAGATAGATGAAGATGAATTATATGAAACGATTATTCCTAATATGACAAAACCTGTCGTCATCGATTTTTTCGCTACATGGTGTGCACCATGTAAAATCTATCATAGCACTTTTACCAGTGTGGCCCGTACTTATAGGTATAAGGCAGATTTCTACAGGATAGATATTGATGAGAATCGTGAGGTATGCAGCGATTTTAGCATAAATGCTGTTCCTACGACTATCGTCTTGTACAGTAAAGATGGGTATTACCTAAAAGAAGAAGGTGCATTGGACAGGTCAACATTAGTCAATCTTGTAAATCAAGGATACAGAAAATATAAGAGATAGTTGGGGTAGCCGAAAACCATATAGAGTAGGCAGAATATTAATAATTAATAATTTATGAAAAAGTATATTTCTATTTTTTTAGCTGCACTAAGTGTCGCTGCTGTTACGGCAGCGGTAATCAGTCCTTCCGTAAATGAGCCATGTAATTGTTGTGATGGCCGTGGATGGTTTGTGTGTACAATGTGCGACGGAGATGGATGGATAGAGTGTTCTTCGTGCAATGGAGAAGGATATTTTGAATGGAGGGATGGCCGCCGTGAAATATGTTCAGGTTGCAATGGGAAAAAAGTCTTTGAATGTGGATATTGCGATAGAGGTAAAAGAGAATGCGATTGCTGCTATGGAACAGGTAAGAAAAGGTATGTTGGGCAGTGAGCATTCTCAGGTTATATGACTAATAGGGTTTGTAGGGATGCTTTGCATTCCTACAAACAACAAGTTCGATATGTTGACAATGAATAATGGACGAGTCACACTTTAATATATAAAAAATGAACAGAATCAGAATGCTTATAATCCTTGTTTTGATGATGTGTGGCACTTTATCTTTTGCACAAGGAGAAGCCAAGGTAATTGCCATTAATCATTCAGATTTCATCGAGGATATATATCCAAATATGAAAAGACCATTGGTTATTCTATTTGGCTCTAATAATTGTGGGTACAGTAGGCGACAGATGAAACTACTCAATCAAATTGTGCAAGAAACAGACTATTCCGAGTATGTGGATTTCTATTGTGTCTGTGCAGATACAGATGAGAACTACGAATGGCTGAAAAAAATTTATGAAGAGGAAGAATTGGAAGCACTTGGTACTCCAACATGGGTGTTCTATTATGGAACAAAGGGTGACGACGATGACATTGAACTGTCTGAAGCGGGTAATTTCTCCCATGATCAGTTATGTTATAATATAGAGAACCTAATTGATTGGTTTGATAGAGCTGTTGGATATCCAAATAAAAATTAATCTTTATAGAATATTACACATTTCAATTATAAAACTAAATCTATTACTAACAACAAATCCCAAACATTATGAGTAATCAATATTATACGTTTGTCGTGATAGCGATTTTTGCTATATCTATCAATTCCACTGCTCAAGACTGGAAAAGTCACATGGAAGAATCTACCATGAGCACTATTGGAGAGACGTATAGCAATATCGGTAGCAAAATAGGAAAATATACAAAAATGGAAACGGATGGTTATCCCAATATCCAATTCCAGTTGGGTGCATCACGTGCCTATGGCGAATTTGCCCGATTAAAGATGATGTTTGGCGGAAAGACAGGTTACGTATTACAAGGAGGCGTAGGAAAAGACTTCTTCCTGAATATGCGTAATTCTGATGTCGTAGCCTGGCATGCCGGCATGGCTTACTATATATCTGAGCAAGGGTGTTTCGACACAACTTTTGGTATCAACTATGCCGAGACTCCAGTGGTTGAGGGAGGATCAGTAAACTTTGATATAAACTGGACATATTTCTTTAACCGTGGTAGGTTCTGCCGATGCCGTCGTCAATATAGTCATGACCGTTGGCCTATTGGCATATTCTTCGGTGGCAGTCTCGGCATTGGTAATTTAAAAGGAAGTGATTATGGCGAGAAAAAAGGCCATTTCGTATGGGATGTGCAGGTCGGTATTTCTATTGCTTTGTACAGAAGTCATTCAAAAGAATACTATGAATGCAAAGAACAATCAAGAGATACAAATGTTTACTGGTGATTATCTACAAATCATGGAATTATGAAACGATTAGTTAGAAACTTAATACTATTCATTTGTTTTCTCGTCCCATTTTGTGCCTCAGCCCAACAAGAACATTTCAAACTGTTGGGACGATGGTGTATGGAGGGTGAACAGTATGGCTGTACTCCATTCTGTTTTGAGATAACTATGGACAAATACGGGACGATGACAGCAAAAGTGCCTGCTTCATATTCTATGAGAGATGAAGAGGTCACACATTGGCAAACAACCCGTGTGTTTCACACGAGCGACAATTCTGGGTATAATTTTGAAGGTGCCAACTCGAGGAGGCCACACCTTTACGGGATAAATATTCGGAAAACGAACGGGTCAAATGAATACCAGGCTATTTTAATCCTCATTGATGAAAATGTAGGTGCAAACAGCCTGACTGCAAGCGTGGATTATATATACGGCACTTTCGAAGATCAGGTGGGAGAAATGGGGAAAAGGACTTTCCGGAAAGTAGGTGAAGTGGAAAAGCCCAACCTGGTTGATGACAAACAAACAAGAAAAAAGGGAGAGAAAGGAAAAGTGGCACGAGCTGTTGACTTGGGTTTGAGTGTAAAATGGGCCAGTTGGAATGTGGGCGCATCAAAACCAGAAGACTACGGCGCATACTACGCGTGGGGTGAAACTAAAGAAAAAGATACCTACGATTGGAGCACATACTTATACATAAATAGAGATGTTGAAGAGGATTATTGGGATGGTGACTCTATCGTGTATAAATATCAACGGATAGGAAAAACAGTCAATTCCGACAAACGTTATGCCGAAATAAGCATCTGCGGAACTAAATTTGATGTGGCTCGTACAGAATGGGGCGGGAAATGGCGTATGCCTACAAACGAAGAGGTTACGGAGTTGCTGAAATGCGATAAACAACGTTCCGAACTTAATGGTGTAGAGGGATGGTATTTTACCGGTCCTAATGGTAATAAAATCTTTCTTCCTTCAGCCGGATACAAAGATGAATATGGCACAAGTTATAATATGAAAGACTGGAGGGGTACAGGCTGCATGTATTGGAGTGGTGACCTTTTGACTTATGGCTATCTCCTTGGCGTTCAATATCAGAAATTAGATGGCAGCAGTGCAGTTACTATCAACTTTGATGAGCGTGGAGTAGAGTTTGGTAATCATTTCGCAAGATGTCTCGGACTCTCTGTTAGGCCTGTATCGGAATAGTTATATCAAGAAAAAGAAATTTGATATGGAAGAAGACGACGACAGTTTTAAGGGATGTTTGGCTATGCTGATATACATTGGTATTATCATACTCGCATTGTATCTATTTCTTAAATATGGCAGCGGTAGTACGTTTGATGGATGGACACCTGACTATCCATAACCTATCAATAATGAGAAGATGTTAGAGCCGTATCCTTTTAACTTAAGAAAGTTAATGACTAACAAAGGAAAAGACTTGTATGTATGATGGAGCGATAGCAGGAATGTACCTGTTTGAAATTTTCGGAGGTCTTATGTTGAAATAAAAATATTATTGTTATACCTGTTGGTAGAATTAAAATAATGCATACTTAACTTGGCCGATGGGCTTATGATTGAGAAGATTG
>CAMHPC010000070.1 GCA_946186945.1 uncultured Prevotella sp. | reverse complement strand
GACCCCGAGATTACAAATCACGTGCTCTGGCCAACTGAGCTAAAGAGGCAAAATCCTTGCAGCCGTTAGGCCTACGTGTTAGGACGTGTCGTAAAACGGCTGCAAAGATACGGTAATTTTTCAAACCGCCAAAACTTTTTCTGCTTTTTTTTATCTGCTGCGTTGTTTTTCCTTAAATTTGGTGAGTTGCACCTTCATTGAGTCCACACAAAGATCTATTGCCTCCTCAAAGGTGTCGCATGTTTTTTCAACGAAAAGAGTGGTGCCGGGCACGGCTGCGCTCAGGCTTGCCTGCTTGTTCATGGCTGTTGCTGGCTTCACCACTTTCAACTGCACATCTACATTCTGCACATCCTCATAGGCTTTTTGCAGTTTCTCCACTTTCTTCTGGATAAAGAGTTCCAGTTTCTCGTTAGCGTCGAAGTGTATCGACTGAATCTTGATTTCCATAGTAACCTCCAGTTTTTAGTTGGCCCGGGGGTGGGCCTGGTTATATACTTTTTTCAATTGTTCAAAGGTGGTGTGTGTATATATCTCTGTGGTGCCCATGCTCTCGTGTCCGAGCAGCCGGCGCACACTCTCTATCTGTGCGTCATGATTGACCATGGATGTAGCAAAGGAATGTCGCAGCACGTGAGGTGAGAGATGCTGCTGCGTACTCACCCTCTTGAGGTGCTTGTTCACTTCATAGCCCACCTGCCAGCGTGTGAGGGGCTTGCCGTCCTTGGAGGTGAAGAATGCCATGCTGCGCGATGGCACCTCGCTGTTTCTCACCTCTAAGTAGTGCTCCAGCGCGTCAGCCAGCTCCGTGCCAAAAGGCACTATCCGTTGTTTGTTGCGCTTGCCTATTACTTTCAATTGTCGTGCTCGCACATCCACACTGCCATCCTCCAGTCCGATGAGTTCTGCCAGTCGAATGCCGGTGCTATACAAGGTTAATAATATAGTACGCGCGCGGACATCTGTGAAATCGTCTGTCCATGGTATCTCGTCAAACAAGCGGTTCAGTTCCTGCTCTCTGACAAACTTTGGCAGCGGTTTGCTGCGCTTGGGACCCGCGATGCCGTGCGAAGGGTCACGCTCCACCAAGCCTCGCGACAGGGCAAAATGATAAAAGGAACGCACGGCACTCAATCGTCTGTTGATTGAGGTAGCCTTGTGTCCTTTATCCATCATACTCTCCATCCACGCACGGATGATATCGGAGTCTACCGATTCCCAAGAGAGTTGACCTTCTATATGTGTAAAGAAATCCTCAAATGCCCTGAGGTCCCGCTCATACGACAGCACGGTGAGTGCCGAGTAGTGGCGCTCGTGGGTCAGATATTGCAGGAATTGGTCTTTCATAATCTCAGAAGCATTGGTTTTCGGCTTCGAAGATACGAAAAAACGCTGAACCTACAAAATTTTGAAGATATTTTTTACTCTTCGTTGGCTCTCAGCTTCTGTACGTATATGGCCTTCTCCATCTTGAGTCTCTTCAAAACAGATGGCTTGTTGTACTGCTGACGTGCGCGAAGTTCCTTAGTCACACCTGTTTTCTCAAACTTTCTCTTAAATTTTTTGAGGGCTCTTTCGATGTTCTCGCCATCTTTTACCGGTACAATAATCATGCTTTTTGTCTGATTTTTATTATGTTAAACTTACTTTAATTGTCACTTTTTACAAAACGTGGGTGCAAAATTACATGATATTTTACTAACCTCCAAATTTTTTCGCTCGAAAAATCTCTTAGTCACTGTTTTTCACCGCATTGAGGTATGATATGGTAGTTGATATTTGCCTGCTCCGCTCATTTCACTATTTCCATAATCGGTGATGGCTCCTTTATTATCTGTCTCTCCACATACCTGTACATGCCAAAAGGTATTTCATTCGGGTCCATCAGTATATTGTATTCGAAATATTCCTTCAGTGCCTGCGGCAAAGCGGTATAGGGCTGAACGGTGATACCGGCTGCGAGAAGTTGACGCTCATCGCTGAGACTCAGGTTGTAGTCGCGGGCGAAGAGTGTGGCAGCACTGGTTGAGACAAGCACGAATGACGGAAAGCAACCATCACCACCCTCCTCTGCCAGATGAAGCAACCACCTCACATCATGGTGCCGTGCCATGAGCATGCCGTCGGCATGCCTGTCGCGCAGGGCGCTGCGCAGTGCAGCGAGTCGGGCACCACTCTCACAACTCTCCGACAAGCGTATCTCCACCTCTCTCATACTGGTATCGGGCAACAGTCGGAGGTTGGTGCGCAGTGTGATGCCACCCCTTTGCCGCAGTTGTCTTTGCCACTGCTCTACCTCGGGTTCGGTGTATGTCATGCCATCGAGTGCCACCTCGTGGGAAGTACCAGAAGCACCACACCGCTCTGCTATCCAGCGGTACATGGCCTCGGACGTGGCAAGCACCACGACACCAGCGGCATCCACTACACGCCGGCACTCATCACCCTGTGGCTTGTCTGAATATACCGCCAGGGCGGAGTTGGCGATAATCAACTGTACCCCTTGAGCGCTGTCACCCAGGCACAGCGTCATGGCATCCCACCGAGGGAGTATGGGTGTGCAGAAATGGGGGTCGTGCACCGGCAGGATATAAGCATCTACACGTTCCTCGCACATTCTGCGGCGGATAGTTTCTATGGTTTCGCTTGGTGTGTGTTTCATCATGTCTAAAATAATGTGAAATAGTTAGTGCGAAGTTACAAAAAACTGAATAAAAATATACTCTATTCTCGAAAAAAAATATATATTTGCATGCGCAATGCCGTGGGGCATTCCACAGAACATGTCAAACACAAGTTTTACTTAAATCAAATACATAAATTATGGCATTTTTAACAAACGACAAGTTGACCATCGTTGGCGCAGCCGGCATGATTGGTTCAAACATGGTTCAGACAGCCCTGATGATGGGTCTGACGAGTGACATCTGTCTTTACGACGTTTTCTCTCCCGAAGGTGTGGCAGAGGAGATGCGTCAGAGTGGTTTCGGCAATGTGAAGATCACTGCCACCACCGATGCAGCAGAGGCTTTCACCAACGCTAAGTATATCATCTCTTCTGGTGGCGCTCCCCGTAAGGCTGGTATGACCCGTGAGGACCTGCTCAAGGGCAACTGCGAGATAGCAGAGGGTCTGGGCAAGAACATCAAGCAGTACTGCCCCGATGTGAAGCATGTGGTTATCATATTCAACCCCGCCGACCTCACAGGTCTGGTTACACTGCTCTACTCTGGTCTGAAACCCGGTCAGGTGACCACACTGGCAGGTCTCGACACCACTCGTCTGCAGAGCGCCCTGGCCAAGAAGTTTGGTGTGATGCAGGACGATATCACCGGTTGTGCCACATACGGCGGACACGGCGAGCAGATGGCAGTATTCGGCAGTCATGTGGAGATAGCAGGCCGCAAACTCACCGATATCATCGGCACAGAGGAATTCCCCGCAGAAGAGTGGGAACAGATGAAGGTTGACGTGACCAAGGGTGGTGCCAAGATCATCGAACTGCGCGGACGCAGTTCGTTCCAGAGCCCTGCCTACCTGAGTGTGGAGATGATACGCTCTGCCATGGGTGGTGAGCCCTTCCGCTTCCCTGTAGGCACATACGTGCAGACTGAGAAGTACAACCACATCATGATGGCCATGAAGACCACTCTCGACCAGAATGGTGCACACTATGAGGTACCCCAGGGTACTGCCGAGGAGAATGCCAAACTGGACGCTTCCTACGAGCACCTGTGCAAGATGCGTGATGAGTTGGTGACTCTGAACATCGTGCCCCCCATCTCTGAGTGGAGCAAGGTGAACCCCAACCTCTAAATCACGGCTCACTCCTGTGTATCAGGGTGACACTTTGAAAATAGATACGGGCCTGTCGCGCACGACAGGTCCGTTGTTTGTACCAAACGAAAACGTATACAAGTAAGAATGGCTTTGATAAAATCAGTAATCGGTCTGACTCCCAAATGGGGTCGCGACTGTTATTTCAGCGAGAATGCCACCATAGTGGGTGAGGTGACGATGGGCGATGAGTGCAGCATCTGGTTTAATGCGGTGGTTCGCGGCGACGTGGCACCCATCACCATGGGTAACCGTGTGAACGTGCAGGACGGTGCCTGTGTGCATGTGACCAACAAGATTGGTCCCACGGTGATAGAGGATGATGTGACGATAGGCCACAATGCCACCGTGCACGCATGTACGCTGAAGCGCGGAGCGCTGATAGGCATGGGCGCCGTGGTGCTCGACAATGCCGTAGTGGGCGAGGGTGCCGTAGTGGCTGCCGGAGCACTGGTGCTGCAGGGCACAGTGATAGGCGAACACGAGATATGGGGCGGTGTGCCTGCCAAGTTTCTCAAGAAGACACGGCCCGACCAAGCAGAGAGTTATGCCAAGCACTATGTGGAATACTCGAAATGGTATCTTAACGAAGAAGAGCGCTAACCCGTAGCGCTCTTCTTCGTTATTTATATCACTGTGCAACGGCGGCGAGTATCTTGCCGGTGGCACCCACGTGCTTTTTCACAAAGTCGTGAGCCTGCTTCCCTGCTTCATCCAATCGCTCTAGCGAGGTGCGGAAAGTGTCCATTACTTGTGCAAAACTCGCATCATCATCTATCTCAAACCCACCTTTGGCAGCAATCAGTCCCTGTGCCTCCATGAAGCGCTTGTTGTTGGGCCCGAAAATCACGGGCATGCCCCAGACGGCTGCCTCAAGCACATTGTGTATGCCGACTCCGAAGCCGCCACCCACATACGCCACGTCACCGTAGCGGTATATGCTGCTCAGCAATCCGTAACAGTCGATAATCAGCACCTGGGCCTTGGCGGCCTCTGCCACTGTAGCCTCGCTGTAGCGCAAGGCTGGTCTGCCAAGCAACGATGATATCTGACGCAGATGTGCATCGTCCACCACATGCGGTGCGATGATCAGTTTCCATTCGGGATGTTCGTTGAAATAGCGGATGAAAATTTCCTCGTCGGGCGGCCAACTGCTGCCAGCCACAAACACCTTGTGGTCGGCGGCAAAAGCCTCCACCATGTCCAGTTGCTTGGCTCCGTCGTGTATCTGCATCACACGGTCGTAGCGAGTATCACCCACCACCGTGCTGTTGTTAATGCCTATAGAGGCAAGGAGTTGACTGCTCACCTCGTTTTGCACGAAGAAATGTGTGAAACACTTTAGCACCCTGCCATACTGATGACCGTACCATCTGAAGAAAATCTGCCCTGGACGGAATATGCTCGACACACTGTATGTAGGTATGCCGCGATGCTTGAGTATGTGCAGATAGTTGAACCAGAACTCATACTTTATGAAAAAGGCCATCACAGGCCTGATGGTGCGCAGGAAGCGAATGGCATGCAGACGAGTGTCGAGAGGCAGATAGCAAATGATGTCGGCTCCCTCGTAGTTCTTACGCACCTCATAGCCCGACGGCGAGAAGAAAGTGAGCAGTATCTTGTATTCCGGATGCTCACGGCGCATCTGTTCCATAAGTGGTCGCCCCTGCTCAAATTCGCCAAGAGAAGCGGCATGAAACCAAACGTATTTAGCATCCTTATCCACCTTCTGACGCAGCACACTGAAAGCAGCACGCTCGCCGCGCCACATCTTGCGTACCTTCTTGTTGAACAGGCTGTATATCATCACGCCCAACTGGTACAGGTAGATAATCAACTCGTACATGTATACTGCGTTTACGTTATTTCAGAACTGCAATAGCCCGGCGCAGACGGCTCACCGTCTCCTCACGTCCCAGGAATGCAGAGATGTCAAACATGCCCGGTCCTTTGCCTATGCCTACGAGTGCCAGACGGAAAGCATTCATCACATCGCCCAACTTATATCCTTTCTCTTCCACCCATGCCATAACCACAGGTTCCTGACCCTCCACGCTGAAATCGTCGATACCATTGAGCACATCGCAGAGTTCACTCATCACCTGCGCAGAGTCAGCCTTCCAGCGCTTGCGCACCGTCTTCTCATCATACTCTGTGGGCGGTATGAAGAAGAATGAGCAGAGGGGCCACAACTCGCGCACGAAATTCACCCTGTCTTTCATCATCTCCACCACCTTGGTGATACGGCTCATAGGTTCGTCCACGCCGTAGCCCACCACGATGGGAGCGAAAAGCGATGCTATCTCCTCTGCACTCTTGTGCAATAAATACTCATGATTGAACCAGATACCCTTTTGGAAATCGAAACGGGCACCCGCCTTGCTGCACTTGTTGATATCAAAAGCCTCCACCAGTTCAGCGAGCGAGAAGAGTTCCTGCTCCGTGCCGGGATTCCAACCCAGCAGGGCGAGGAAATTGACCACTGCCTCGGGGAAGTAACCACTCTCCCTGTATCCTGAGGACACCTCACCACTCTTGGGGTCGCGCCATTCCAACGGGAAGACGGGGAAACCCAGACGGTCGCCGTCGCGTTTCGAGAGTTTACCCTTGCCCTCGGGTTTGAGCAGCAGTGGCAGATGGGCAAAGCGCGGCATGGTATCCTGCCATCCGAAAGCCTGATACAGCAGCACATGGAGCGGGGCACTGGGCAACCACTCCTCGCCGCGTATCACATGACTAATCTCCATGAGGTGGTCGTCCACGATATTGGCCAGATGATAGGTAGGCAGTTCATCGGCACTCTTAAAGAGCACCTTGTCGTCTATCACATCACTCATGATACACACATCACCGCGTATTATGTCGTCCACATGCACGGCCTGACCTGGTTCCACCTTGAAGCGCACCACATACTGCTGTCCGTCGGCAATGAGTCGCTTCACCTCATCCTCAGTCATGGTGAGGGAGTTGCGCATCATCATGCGCGTGCGTGCATCATACTGGAAATTGGCTATTTCGGCACGCTTTGCCTCCAGTTCGGCAGGGGTGTCGAAAGCATAGTATGCCTTGCCATCATCGAGCAACTGCTGCACGTAGCACTTGTAGATGTGGCGACGCTCACTCTGTCGGTATGGTCCGTACTTGCCACCAAACGATACGCCTTCGTCAAACTGTATGCCAAGCCATTTGAACGACTCTATTATATACTGCTCAGCACCCTCCACGAAACGGGTGGAGTCGGTATCCTCGATACGAAGAACCAGGTCCCCGCCGTGCTGACGGGCAAAGAGATAGTTGAACAGGGCGGTGCGAACACCACCTATATGCAATGGTCCCGTAGGACTGGGTGCGAAGCGCACTCTCACCTTTCTTTCAGTCATTTATCCAATTTTTCTGCAAAAGTACTATTTTTTTCCCAATAACCTACAAAATCGCCACATTTTCACAAAAATGGGCGCAAAAGCCACCAGTATCGTTTTTTTTCACTATCTTCGCACCACATATTCATTCGATAGACTATTATGCCACAACTAAAAGACTCTGACAGCCACTATTGGCGCAATATAGCCACCCGCACACTGCTGGTGATGGCGTGCTCACTTCTTATCGTAGCCATACTGCCCCGACACCAAGGACAAGCATACAAGTACGAGGTAGGAAAACCATGGATGGGCGATGCCGTGATAGCAAAGTTCAAGTTTCCTATCATGAAACCCGAAGAGGCTATAGCACAGGAGCGCGAGGCACTGAGAAACACCTTCCAACCCTACTTCACCTACGATGCCCAGGTGGAAATGAAGGCAGTGGAAGACTTCAACCAAAATTTCAACGAGCAACAGGCTGGCATGCTGATATTCTTCAAGCCACATATCTCACGCCGTCTGCACCAAGTGTATCAACGGGGTATCATGAGTGCACCGGAGTATGCCCGCTTCGCCAAAGACTCAACCAAGATGATACGGTTGGTGAACGGCAAGGCTGCCACCACATGCTCCATCAACGAGGTACTCTCTACAATGAATGCCTATGAACAACTGTTCATAGACGAACAACTCACGGAACATCGCAACCAACTGCAACGCTTCGACCTGAACCAATACATACGCCCCAACCTGACCTTTGACAAGGAGCGCAACGAACAGGAGTTGCAAGAGATGCTCAGCAGCATAGCACCCTCTGACGGACAGGTGGAGAACGGACAGAAGATCATAGACCGCGGCGAGATAGTGGATGAGGCTACGGCACGCAAACTCGACTCGCTGGAGAAAGAGATAGCCCGCCGCGACATGGGCAAGCAGGAGTCGCTCACCACCGTCATCGGTCAATTGCTGTATGTCATCATGCTCATACTGTTGTTCACCATCTACCTGCAACTCTTCCGGCGTGACTACTTCAATAAACCGCGCAGCCTGCTCATGGTCTATGCCCTCATCACTCTCATACCCATACTCGTATCGGTGATGATGCGCTATATGGTGCTCAGCGTGTACATACTGCCCATAGCCATAGTGGCTATCTTCGTGCGTATCTTCCTCGACTCGCACACGGCGGTGATGGCTCATACCACGGCAGTGATGATCAGCGCCAACGCGGTAAACTATCAGGAGGAATTTCTCGTCATACAACTGGTGGCAGGCATGGCAGCCATCTATTCACTGCGCGAACTCTCACGACGCTCACAGATATTCCAAGCCACAGGCAGTGTGATGGTAAGCACGTGCGTGATGTACTACGCCCTCACACTCATACACCACGAAGGCTTCGTGCCACAGTCGTGGTCTATGTATATCCACCTGATAATGGGTGCCATACTGCTGCTGCTCGCCTACCCTCTCATGTTTATCATGGAGAAGGCCTTCGGTTTCACCTCTGACGTGACACTCTTCGAACTCTCCGATACCAACAAAGACCTGCTGCGCCACCTGAGCGAGGTGGCTCCCGGCACCTTCCAGCACTCCATCACCGTGGGCAACCTGGCATCCGAGATAGCAAACAAGATAGGTGCCAATGCTCTGCTGGTGCGCACAGGCGCACTGTATCACGACATTGGCAAGATGACCAATCCCGTGTTCTTCACTGAGAACCAGGTAGGCGTCAACCCTCACGACAACCTGACCGAGAAGGAGAGTGCACAGATTATCATCGGGCATGTGACTGAGGGACTGAAACTTGCCGAGCAGGATGGGTTGCCCGATGCGATAAAGAATTTCATCATCACTCACCACGGCACCGGCATGACAGGATACTTCTATGCACAATACAAGAATGCTCATCCCGGTGAGGAGGTGGACACCGCTCCCTTCACCTACCCAGGCCCCAACCCCTTCACTCGTGAACAGGCCATACTGATGATGGCTGACACGGTGGAGGCTGCATCACGCTCACTCTCTGAATACACAGAGGAGAGCATAAGCAGTATGGTAGACCGTCTGATAGACAATCAGGTGAAGGCGGGCTTCTTCCGTGAGTGTCCCATCACCTTCCGCGACATTCTCTTGGCAAAACAGGTGCTCACCGAACGTCTGCGCGCCATCTACCACACCCGCATCAAATACCCCGACATAAAGAAATCCTCACCAGCCAAATAGGCGGTGAGGATTTTTCGTATGATGGCGTGATGAGTTAAAAAAAATAAACGGGATTCAAAAAGAGCAATATTATGAAGTATAGTTAAGAATAATTTTATACTTTTGCGAAGTATACTTAAGAATAATTTATGAACAAACAACTAATCAAGAGCATTATTGGTGAAAAGCAACAGCAGATAAGTCGAACTAGACTGATTCAAAGAAATGAGCATTTCGATGAACAATCATGTTACGTGCTTATCGGTATCCGTCGCGCAGGCAAGTCATACACGCTCTTTCAGGACATGCAGGCCAAAGTTTCCGCGGGAAAAGCAGTGGTTGACGACTTCCTGTACATAAATTTTGAAGATGAGCGCATTGCCTCTATCCATGCCGAGGAATTGGGACTAATACTTGATGCTTATCGGGAGATGTATGACCAGAAGCGCCCTTATATCTATCTTGATGAAATTCAGAACATAACAGGCTGGGAGAGATTCGCGCGTCGACTGTCTGAAGACAAGCACCATGTTATGATTACCGGCAGCAATGCCAAGATGCTAAGTCGCGAGATTGCATCTACCCTTGGAGGCAGTTATATCCAACGCTACATTTATCCATTCTCCTTTGCAGAATATCTAGCATATCATGGAGTCATTCTTGAAAGGAACTGGGCATACAAGCCTGAAACCCGTCAAACTGTATTGCGCCACTTTCAAGAGTATTTCTATTATGGTGGCTTTGCAGAATCGTTCAACAAGAGCGACAAACGGGAATGGATCACATCGCTTTATCAGAAAATACTGATGGGCGACATCGTTGAGCGCAACAAAATCCGGAACCCGCGGATATTCCGCCTGATGGCCCGCAAACTGGCAGACAGCGTGATGCAGCCAACCACGCTGACTCGTTTGGAACATATCATTATATCTACAGGCGATAGCATCAGCCCTACGGTTTTGAAAGATTATCTCGATTATATGGAGGATGCTTACCTGACCTTTTCCATACCGAACTTAGTATCGCCACTGACGGAGCAGCAGACCATCGTGAAGCGCTACTTTGCCGACAACGGCATACTCAATCTGTTTCTTCTCAACGGCGATACCAAGCTGTTGGAAAACATAGTGGCCATTCATCTTCACAAGCAATATCGCAACACAGCAGAGGAACTACGTCTGTTCTATTACAACAAAGGTGTTGAGATAGACTTCTGCATACCAGAAGCCAACCTGGCCATCCAGGTATCATACAGCATAGACGACTTCAACACTTACGAACGTGAGGTCGGCGGTCTGACAAAGTTTCTCAATACATTCAAGCAATACAAGGGTATCATCATCACATGGGACACGGAGCGGCAAATCGCCAATAACGGTGTCACCATAGATGTCGTCCCTATATGGAAATGGCTTCTTACGTAGTCGGCCATGCCATCAACCCCTTTACTAAAGGCGAAGCGTAAGCATCGCCCTTTCTTGGCAACAAAAATAATAGGCATCATTCATTTGATGCCTATTATTGTTTTGTCAACTAAATCAAAAAAAGCATGCTTTTTTCCGCAAGCGTGTTTACCTTACCACGTATGTGACATTGGGGGCACACCCATTTCTTTGTGCCTATCAGTCTGTGCCTATCTGCCGTGGATGCAAGATATACTTCACGATCTATTTTTATCATTTTTCTGATACTTTTTGTAGGTGTTTTATTTATGGAGGAGTTGACAGATTGACGGTTTACATCGGCATAAGCCCAGTGTTTATGCGGGTTTTGCGCGTGTCAACTGTCAACTGTCAACCTGACCATTATATTTAGAAGTATTTATTTATTGCCTGACGACTCACATTGAGCACCCTCGCCATTTCCGACTGGTTAATCTTGTGCCCATCTACCTCATACCATTTCTTCAACAACTGGAACACTTCTCCCCTCGTAGGCTCATACGGCTGGTCAGGGTTCATCATCAGACAGTAGATCTTCTCGGCGTTGTGCTTGAAATAGAGAATGCACTCTATGCAGTATCTCATGGTCTCGGGCGAGATGGTGTCCTCCCTTCTCAGCGCGGTGACGGTTATCGCCCAGCGGCACAGGTGGATGTTCAGTTTCAGCAGAAACGATGCCATGACAGGATTGTCGAGGTAATTGATGTTCACCTCGTCTATCATGTCACGCTCGAAATCACGCTGCATCCTTATCGCCTCTTCGCACTCGAATATCTCTCGCGGCTCCCTCTTGAGCAACTCCGTTATCTTGTCCTCGTAGTCAAGTATCAGGCCCCGGTCTATGACGTACTTGCTGGGGTACTTCAGCGGTTTCCTCTCTGGATAGACATACAGGAAGCGCTGGCTCAATCCCAGGTCCTCATACCCTCTGCCGCTGTACATCCGTTTCAGTTGCTGGGGCTGCACGCCGCCACATATCAGGAGGTTGGGCTTGACTATATACAGCGGTTCCTCTGTCTTTCGGGTGATGCTTATGTCCTTGTTGCCAAACATGGACACGAGGTGCGAGGGCATGGAGTTGCTTTTGCTGTATGCGCCCCACCCCTGCATGATGGTGCCCAACTCGTCGGCGTACCAGCAGAGGGTGCTGTTGTGAGCCAGTTCGCCCAACACGGCTTCATCGGTGGCATTGTGCAGGAGGAGGTGGCGGTAAACGGGTTTTTCGGCGTCTTTGGCTGACTGTTTCACTGCATTGCGGTAAGTCTTGAACGAGTCTCTGTCAAACCGCTGCAGGGGTTCGAAGAAGAAGTTCATGGGTCCGCTCTTGCCTGTGGCGCTGTCGCCGACGATGAGGGTCCACAGTGTGGCGTAGTTGGTGTAGTCGCCCCAGTTCATGTGAAGTTTGCTGCCTATGGCAGTAGCCGACGCACTTATCAGCGCGGCTGTGCAGTAGTCCTGCGGACAGTTGAAGCTCCGTGTCGCTTCCTTGATAAGGTCTTGCAGTCCTTGGGGCAGTCCCCAGATGGGCAGTTCGGTGACGGTCTGCATGCAGTCAACTGACCGCCTGGTGGCTGCCGTCGCTGCCTGTTCGCTGGTGGCGTTGATTTTTGACTGGTCGTCCTGCTGCTCATTTTGACCTTGGGATAGCATCTGCATGACGTTCTTCTGAAATTCAGAAAGTTCATGCTCGCCATTCTCTTGCCGTTCTGGCATGGATGTGGCTGAAACAAGTAATTCATCTGCCATTTCTTTAGAAAGGTTTAGATTATATTTATATTTAATTTATATTTATCGTTTGCAAATATAAAGTCAAAAACAGCAAAATCCAAATTTTAGGCGAAAAAATTTCGGTTTAGGGCTAAAATTTGTTCTTTATTGCACAAAAGGTGATATGTGCAACTCATATATATTGTTTATGGGGCACAGGAATGCATAATTTTA
>CAMHPC010000069.1 GCA_946186945.1 uncultured Prevotella sp. | reverse complement strand
AGTTGTTCCATGTGCACTCATAGTACACCACACTCTCCTGGAAGCGGATGTTGTCGCCCGACTCCTCGAAGTCGCGTATGAGGTCGCGTGAGGGTGTGATCCACTTAGCCCATGTAAAGTAGAAATCCCAGTCATCCAACTGGCGTCCGTACATCCATGTCTCCCAGTTGCCGGCACCTGTGGTGTAGTGCACCTCGAGTATACCCTCTGAGGTATTGCGCTTCACGCAAGACTTGTTGTCATCGTCATATCCGAAGAGAGTGGCATAGTCGGGTTCCAGTTCCAGTCCGGCGTAGCCTTTGAGTTTATCAGCATACTCCACCACCTTATTGTAGTCTTGCACGGGTTTCTCGGCATACACCTTTGCCAGCATAGCCACTGCCACTGCCTTGGAGAGCACGGTGCGGTCGGTGCTGTTGAAGTCGGGTGCATATTTCTCGGCATCTGTCAGGTCTTCGAGTATCTGTGCATAGCATTCCTGGGAAGTGAGTTTCGGTGGGTAGTAGGTGGGGAACACCTCTTCCACATTCTCTGATGTGATGGTGCGTGCTATGTCTGTGATGACGGGGAATGAGCCCCAGAGTCTTGCCATGTCAAACATGATGATGGCTCTAAAGAGTCGTCCCTGTGCTTGCAGTTGTCTGCATTCAGCCTCGGTCACCTCGCCCTTCTTCAGCAGGTCGTCCAGACCGTTGATGAGCACGTTGGCCTGTGCTATGTCTTCCAGGTATCTGTCCCAGTCGCGGCTGAGCACGGTGTTGCTGGCGTCTATAGAGTTGGTCTCGTAGGGCACCACCTCGGCACCTGTGGTGCCTGCGTATGCATTGTCGGAGTGTGCCTCGGCTATGAGGAGCATGTCGAGCGACCAGTGCTCCTGTCTGTTACGCAGCAGTTGGTAGAGGTTGGTGAGTTGGTCGAGTGCTGCCTGTTTGTCCTTGAGCACAGCCGCTGTCTCTTCGTTGAGTGTACCCTCTGTGAGTTCCGAAGGCTGCGAGATGGGCTCGAGGTCGAGTGAGCATCCGGTGAGCGATGCAGCCAGCAGTGCGGTATATATGAAATATTTTGTTGTCTTCATGATGCGTATGGTGTTAGAATTCTACTTTCAGTCCGATAGAGAATGATTTGCACAGAGGATATGTACCCCAGTCGAGTCCTTGCACGGCACCGCTGTTTCCATTCTGGTTCACCTCCGGGTCCATACCCTTGTATTTGGTCAGGGTGAGCAGGTTGGTGGCAGAGATGTAAGGCATGAGTCGGGTGAGGTGCAGTTTCTTGATGAGGCTGCGTGGGAAGTCGTAAGAGAGCGACACGTCTTTCAGTCGGATGTACGAACCGTCTTCGAGGAAGTATGAAGAGTTGTGCATCTCAAATCCTGCCTTTGGCACGTCGGTGACCTGTCCGGGCACTCTCCAGCGTTCGAGCACACGTGTAGACTGGTTTTTGCCGTCATACATACCCTCGGTCTCCATACGTCCCACGTTGTACACGTCGTTGCCATACGAGCCCTGGATGAGTATGCTGAGGTTGAAGCCTTTATAAGAGAAGGTGTTGGTGAGACCGAAGGTGAAGTCGGGGTTGGGGTCGCCGATGTATGTACGGTCTGATGCCGACACCATACCGTCGCCGTTCACGTCGCGGTACATCAGTTCACCGGTCTCAGGATCTACGCCGTCGCTGATGTATCCCCAGAATGAGCCGAGGGGCTTGCCCGGAGTATTGCGCACCACGCTTTCGTTCACGAAGTCGGTGGTCTTGGCAGCGTAGTATATCTGAGTGAGTTTCAGGCTCTCCAGTTTGTTGCGGTTGAACGAGATGTTGAAGTCTGTATTCCAAGTGAAGTCCTTGGTAGCGATATTGTGCGAGTTGATGGTGAATTCCCATCCTTTGTTTATCATCACGCCGCCGTTGAAGGGCAGTGAGTTGGCTGCTGCCGAACCTGTAGGCAGTGTGATCCACATGAGCATGTCGGAGGTACGTTTGTAGTACCAGTCTGCCGAGAAGCGCAGGCGGTTGTTAAACATACTGATATCGATACCTATGTCGGTCTGCGATGTAGTCTCCCAGGTAAGTTCAGGATTAGAGAGCGAAGACTGCGAGCGAGTGGGCAGTGCGTTGGAATCGTGTCCCTCGCCGAACCACTGCTGACGGTTGATGTTGTATGAAGCGAGGTAGCTGAAGCTGCCCAGTCCGCTCTGGTTACCGGTCTGTCCCCAGCCGCCGCGTATCTTCAGGTCGTCTATCCATTTCACGTTCTCCATAAACTTCTCCGACGACATGCGCCATGCAGCAGAGAATGATGGGAAGTATCCCCACTTGTGTCCGGGAGCCAGTTTGCTACTGCCGTCGGCACGTACATTGGCAGATACCAGTTACTTGTCGTTGAGGTTGTATGCCACACGTGCAAAGAACGACTGCATGGCCCAGTGGTCCTCGAAGGAGCCTGTGCCGTCCCACGATATCTTGTTGGCACCGTTGAGTGTCTTCACGTCGTCGTTGGCATAGTGCGAACCGTTTATCCAGTTGTTGCTGCTCTTGTCGGTGGTGCTCGACGAACCTATCATGGCGTCGATATTGTGTATACCAAACTGTTTCTTGTAGTTGAGCACATTGTCGAAGGTGAGAGTGGTACGTGTGCTGCGTGCATCGTATCCTGTACCGTGGTTGTCGCGTCCGTTGAGTGTCTCGTATGGGTCGAGGAAGTTCATGGTGGTGCCATGAGTGCGCTCCATAGAGAGGCTGGTGCTGAGTTTCAGTTCAGGCATGAAGGTGATAGTGGCCTTGCCTGTGGCGATGAGTTTGTTGTAGTTGGAGCGGTTGTCCTTGGTACGTGCTATGTTCTCCAGGGGTGAGGTGATGTTCACGCCGTAGAAGTTGGTGTAGTAGCGTCCGGGGTTCTCTGCATCCCAGATGGGTGCGTAGGTGGGGGTGTTGATGACCGACATGAGCACGCCGCCACGGTTGGCACCGTTACCTGAGATGATGCTGCCACGGTAGGTGTAGTCAGAGTAGGTGACGCTGGCATTGAGTCGGAGCCATTTGCTCAGGTCGTTCTCTATGGCTGCACGTATGTTGTAGCGTTGGAAGTCGGTAAGTTTGATGACACCGTCCTCCTTGGTGTAACCGCCCGATACGAGGTAGCGCAGTTTGTCGTTGCCGTTGGTTATCTGCAACTGATAGTTCTGCACGGCACCGGTGCGGAAGGTCTCTTTCTTCCAGTCGGTCTGGTCGGTCAGTCCGTCGGGCAGTTTCACCAGTCCTATCTCGTCCATGAGTTCCTTATACTCCCATGCGTTGAGCACCTTCGGAGTGTGGTTCACCTGCGAGAATGAGTAGTGTGCGTTGAACGACACCTTTGCCACGCCTGCCTTGCCCTGTTTGGTGGTGATGATGATCACACCGTTGGCAGCACGGCTACCATAGATGGCGGCAGAAGAGGCGTCCTTGAGTATCTGTATGTCGTCGATATCGTCGGCTGCCAGGAAGTCTATGTCCTCGAAGGGCACACCGTCAACCACATAGAGGGGGTTGTTTGAACCATTAAGAGAGGTAGTACCACGCACGCGCACGGTGGGTCCTGAACCTGGCTGTCCGCTGGCCTGTGATATCTGCAGACCGGCTGCCTTGCCCTGCATGCCCTGTGCGGCACTTACGATGGGTCGGCTCTCCAGGTCTTTCGTCGACACGCTGCTCACGGCAGTGGTCACGTCCTTGCGGCGCACCGAACCGTAACCTATTGCCACCACCTCGTTCAGCGTGTTGGCCTCTTCCTCGAGCACCACACGCATGCCGTTGGTGGCTGCCACTTCCTGTGTGGAGTATCCCACATAGCTGAAACGCAGAGTGGCACCTTTGTTTACCTGAATGGTGAAGTGACCGTCTATATCGGTCAACACACCATTGCTCGTACCTCGCTCCATAACGGTTGCCCCGATGACGGGTTCGTTTTGCGAGTCGACCACCTCTCCCGCCACGGTGATACGCTGGGCGTATGCCATAGCAGAGAGGACGAGTGCAAATAAGACGAGCCATGCACGCCTCATTGCCATCAAATGTTGTCTCTTTGTCATAAATAGTAGTTGAAATATTAAGTAATTAAGGTATGTGCATTCGTTATCAGAATTGTTGCAAAGATATAATGATTATTTTTATGTTTCAGAGCCGTAAAGACCAAAATATGGATTTTTGGGTGCGCACACAGTATCTATGTATCTATATATCAGCATTTTAGCAAACACCCAAGTTGGCTGATAATATGGTTTTTCATCTATATTGTATGGATGAATTAAAGATAAAAAACGTGAAAAATGTGGTTTATTGGTTAGAAAATGTTATTTTTGCAGGCAAGAATCAGAAAACAAACTTTTACCTTTTAGCCTACTGACTATTATTTTTATGTCTCGATATATACTACTACTCATCCTTTGCACTACGCCATTTGTTGCCATGGCGCAAAAGGCGAGCGGGATGAAAAGTCCCGTCACCCCTACCACACTCGACTCCCTCTACCTCTGTCTGGACGATGCCATAGAGCACAGCAACGACTTCATCAGCACGAAGCAGAAGCGTATAGCCGACGCACGCGACCGCAGCCGCAACAAGAACGCGCTTAACCGTTTCAACGCCTGGTACGACATGTTTGAAGAGTACCGCTCGCTGAACAACGACTCTGCACAGGCATGCATAGACCGCTGCATAGAGTTGGCACGTGAACTGAGCAGAGACGATTTGCTCAACACCTGCCTCATGCGCAAAACCCACCAGTATGCCGAGGCAGGCGACTACGAAGAGGGTCTATATACTATAAGCAAGGTGCGGCGGCAACAACTCTCAGCCGACCAATGGGAGACATACTACAACGTGATGCACCACCTGTATGGCGAAATAGCAGCATACAGTCACGACAACGACCATAAATACCACACATTCCACATAGCCGACATGTATCGCGACTCGCTCCTCGCCATAGCCGACACCACGAGCACGGTATATATACGCCAGAGGCAGATAATGCTCAATAGCGCACACGATTACAAAAGTGCCTTGACATACAGCGACCGCTGGATGACACAGGTACAGGCAGACACTCCGGGATATGCCGAGATGGCTTACTTCCGCAGCGAGAGTTACAGGGGACTGAAAGACAGCACACAACAGAAGTACTGGCTGTGCCTCTCGGCACTCTCCGACCTGCGCAGCAGCATCATGAACCAGGCATCGCTGTGGAGTCTGGCGCGCATGCTGGGACAGGAAGGCGACCTGGACCGCTCGTATCACTACGTGGACTACTCATGGCGCTGCGCCGAACAGTTCAACGGCAACTTGCGCTCATGGCAGGTGTCCAGAGTGATGACCGTCATCAACGACCAATACAAGAACCACATACAGCAAGCCAACAGCCGCCTGCGACTGCTCACCATAGGCATAGGCATGCTGGCACTGGTGCTGCTCGGCATGTTCATCTACGTGAACCGCAAGAAGCGGCAACTCACCATGACACGTAACGAACTGCGCGAGGCCAACGACGAACTGGAGTCGCTCAACACCCAACTAAAACAGAACAACGGCAAATTGAACGACACCAATGCACAACTCTCTGAAGCCAACGGGCAGTTGAAAAACATGAACGAGCAACTACGTCAGGCGATAGTACACCTGAACGACTCTAACCTGGTGAAAGAGGAGTACATAGGCAAGTTTCTCAGCATCTGTTCGGAATACATAGACAAACTGGATGCTTACCGTCTGAAGGTGAACCGCAAACTGAAGGCTCAACAATACAACGACGTGCTGCGCATGACCAGTTCGGAGCAGTTGCGCGAGGATGAACTGGAGGAACTGTACCAAAATTTCGACAGCCTCTTCCTGCGCCTCTTCCCCACGTTTATCGACGAGTTCAACAACCTGTTGCGACCCGAGGAACGCATCAGCCTGAGCGACCACCGCGGACTGAACACCGACCTGCGTATCTTTGCCCTGATACGTCTGGGTATCAGCGAGAGCAGCAAGATAGCCGAATTCCTCCGCTACTCGCCCAACTCCATCTACGCCTACCGCGCACGCATTAAGAATAAAGCTTCCGGCAACCGCGATGAGTTTGAGCAACGAGTGAAGGAAATAGGCATAGCCATCAGATAATCAGAGCCCTCAGAATACTCGGAATACTCGGAATACTCGGAATACTCAGAACACTCAGAATACTCAGAACACTCAGAAAAACCTTAAAACCAAAAACGAATACTATGATTAACAGAGAATTATTGCGCCCCGAGAGTATCGTGGTGATTGGCGGTTCAAACAATGTGCATAAACCCGGTGGTGCTGTGGTGCGCAACTTGCAGAGCGGAGGCTACCAAGGCACACTGCGCATCGTCAACCCCAAGGAAGACGAGGTGCAGGGCATCAAGGCATTTCACGACGTGAAGGAACTGCCACCCACCGAACTCGCCATACTGGTAGTGGCAGCCAAATACTGTCCCGACTACGTGGAGTATCTGGCAGCCGAGAAACAGTGCAAGGCGTTCATCATCATATCGGCAGGCTTCGGCGAGGAGACGGCAGCCGGCGCCGCCTTAGAGAAGCGTATACTCGACTCGTGCGAGCGCCATGGATCCGCCCTGATAGGGCCCAACTGCATAGGTCTGCTCACCTCGTGGCACCACAGCGTATTCACTAAACCCATACCCCAACTCAATCCCAAGGGGGTAGACTTCATCAGCGGCTCCGGAGCCACGGCAGTGTTCATACTGGAGAGCGCCGTCATCAAAGGACTGCAGTTCAACTCCGTATGGAGCATAGGCAACGGCAAGCAGATAGGCATAGAGGACGTGCTGCAGTATATGGACGAGCATTTCGACGCCGAGCACGACTCGCACGTGAAACTGCTGTATATAGAGAACATATCCAACCCCGACAAATTGCTCTTCCACGCAGGCTCGCTCATACGCAAGGGCTGCCGCATAGCCGCCATCAAGGCAGGCTCGTCGGAGAGTGGCAGCCGCGCCGCCTCATCACATACCGGAGCCATCGCCTCGAGCGACAGTGCCGTAGAAGCCCTCTTCCGCAAGGCAGGCATAGTGCGCTGCTTCTCGCGCGAGGAACTCACCACCGTGGGCTGCATCTTCACACTGCCCGCCATCAAGGGCAAGAACTTCGCCATAGTGACCCATGCAGGCGGTCCCGGCGTGATGCTCACCGATGCACTGTCGAAAGGCGGACTGAACGTGCCACCCATCAGCGGCAAACTCTCCGAGGAGTTGAAGAGCAAACTCTTCCCCGGCGCTTCCGTGGCCAACCCCATCGACATTCTCGCTACCGGCACCCCCGAACACCTGGGACTGGCTATAGACTACTGCGAACAACACTTCCCCGATATAGACGCCATCATGGTCATCTTCGGCACACCCGGACTGGTGCAACTCTACGAGACCTACGATGTGCTGCACAAGAAGATACTGGAGTGCAAAAAACCTGTATTCCCTATCCTACCCTCACTGCACACCGCCGGACCCGAGGTGGAGGAATTTCTGAAGAAAGGCCATGTCAACTTCTCCGACGAGGTGACCCTTGCCACTGCCCTCACACAGATAATGCGCACACCACAGCCAGCCCCACCCGAGATAGAACTGTTTGGTGTAGACGTGCCTCGCATCCGCGAGATTATCGCCGGGGTGAAGGAGAATGGCTATGTGGCACCGTCGGTGGTACACGACCTGCTGGAGAGTGCCGGCATACCCTTGGTGCCCGAGGCAGTGAGCGACAACATAGACACGCTGACGGAGTTTGCCGAACGTGTGGGCTACCCCGTGGTGGCAAAGGTAGTAGGTCCGGTGCACAAGAGCGATGTGGGTGGCGTGGCACTCAATATCCGCTCGAAAGAGCACCTGAAACTGGAATTTGAGCGTATGATGAAGATAGCCGATGCTCACAGCGTGATGGTGCAGAAGATGATATCCGGCACCGAACTGTTCATAGGAGCCAAGTACGAACCGCGTTTCGGACATGTGGTGCTCTGCGGACTGGGCGGCATCTTCGTAGAGGTGCTCAAGGATGTGTCGAGCGGTCTGGCTCCACTCTCCTATGCCGAGGCATACTCCATGATACACTCGCTGCGTGGATACAAAATCATACAAGGCACACGTGGACAGAAGGGCATCAACGAGAAACGCTATGCCGAAATCATAGTGCGCCTGAGCACACTGCTGCGCTTCGCCACAGAGATAAAAGAGATGGATATCAACCCGCTGCTCGCCGATGAGAATCAGGTGACAGCCGTGGATGCACGCATACTGATAGAGAAATAATACACAAAAAACACCACATACTATGACAGATACAAGAATATCAATGAATGCCAACCCTCTGGTGAGGCTCTTGCAAAAACCTGCCAGTGAGTTTACGCGCCAGGACCTGATACGCTACTGCGCCGAACAGAACATACAGATGGTGAACCTGCTCTACCCCGCCGGCGACGGCAGATTGAAGACCCTCAACTTCGTGATAACCGACCAGCAGTATCTGGAGACGGTGCTCACCTGCGGTGAGCGTGTGGACGGCTCGTCGCTCTTCGCCTCGGTTCAGGCAAGCAGCAGCGACCTCTATGTCATCCCCCGCTACCGCACAGCCTTCCTCGACCCCTTTGCCGAACTGCCCACCCTCTCGCTGCTATGCTCCTTCTTCGACAAAGACGGCAAACCCTTAGAGAGCGCACCTGAGCACACGCTGCACAAGGCATGCGAGGTATTCCGCCAGACTACTGGCATGGACTTCCATGCCATGGGCGAACTGGAGTATTACGTGATATTCGACGACGACGCGATGTTTCCCGCCGTAGACCAGCATGGCTACCATGAGAGTGCCCCCTTTGCCAAGGCTAATGAGTTTCGTGCCCGCTGCATGCGCTATATAGCCCAGGCTGGCGGTCAGATAAAATACGGTCACTCCGAAGTGGGCAACTTCTCACTGGGTGGCAAGGTATACGAGCAAAACGAGATAGAATTTCTGCCCGTGGCAGCCGAGGATGCTGCCGACCAGTTGACAGTGGCGAAGTGGGTGATACGCAACCTGGCTTACGAGATGGGACTGGACGTGACCTTTGCTCCCAAGATTACCACCGGCAAGGCTGGCAGCGGTCTTCACATACACATGCGTGCCATGCGTGAGGGCAAGAACCAGATGCTCTGCGACGGCACCCTGAGCCGCGAGGCACGTACCATGATAGCAGGCATGATGGACCTGGCGCCGAGCATCACCGCCTTTGGCAACAAGAACCCCACATCCTACTTTCGCCTGGTGCCCCACCAGGAGGCACCCACCAACGTGTGCTGGGGCGACCGCAACCGCTCGGTGCTGGTACGCGTGCCCTTAGGATGGACGGCAGGCGTAGACATGTCGGCTCAGGTGAACCCGCTGGAAGAGGCGACGCACTTCGACACCACGCAGAAGCAGACGGTAGAGATGCGCTCGCCCGACGGTTCGGCAGACGTCTACCAACTCATAGCCGGTCTGTGTGTGGCTTGCCGACACGGTTTCGAGATGCCCGACGCATCAGAGGTGGCAGAGCGCACATACGTGAATGTGAACATACACGACAGTGCCAATGCCGACCGTCTGAGGCAGTTGGCGCAACTGCCCGACAGTTGCGTGGCCTCTGCCGCATGTCTGGAGCGTCAGCGCGCGGTATACGAGGCGTACGGGGTGTTCAGCCCTACCATGATAGACGGCATAATAGCCCACCTGCGCAGTTTCGACGATGCCCACCTGCGCGAGCAGACAGCGCAGAAGCCCGAAGAGATAGAACAGTTAGTGGCCCGCTATTTCCATTGCGGATAAGAGGGCGCAGTTGTCATTGTCACTTCATGATACACCCCAAAAGGTTATATACTCATCAGAAGCAGGGGTGAGGCAAAGATGACAGTATTGATGGGGCGAAGACAAAGAAGAGACCTGCTGGCGCTTTACAGTATAACAGGCGGTGTGCCCTGGTATGTCACACAAGATACGCCAGAAACAGCAGCAAAGTTAAAAAAAGTTTGCTAACATATATATTTTGGGTTGTTTTCCTCCGAATAATAAATAAAAATGTCTATTTTTGTTTCGAAAAAGAAAAACAGATTAAAACAAACCTCTATTATACATGAAAACTTTCGCACCATTAACCAAGACACAGCATGGTCTCTACGTGGAATGCGTAGCACACCAAGGCGAACCCTGTTACAACATCCCCTATCTGTACACGCTCGACGGCAGTTTAGACGGTGAGCGGCTGAAGAGAGCCATTGAGGCAGCCGTGGCAGCCCACCCCACCCTGTTCACCCGCATAGCACTCACAGAACAGGGCGACCCCATACAAACCATCGACGACAGCGAGACCTTCACCATCGAGGTGGAGGCAGTAGGCGGCGCACCCGATGCCAAGGAGTTCGTACAGCCCTTCGACCTGTACAATGACCGTCTCTTCCGCATACGCCTGTTGAAGGATGCCGAGCACTACTACCTGCTGCAAGACATCCACCATATCATCAGCGACGGCGCCTCGCGCAAGGTGCTGCTCGCCGATATAGAGAAGGCATACAACGAAGGTAGCGAGAGCGTAGGCAGCGAGCAACTGACACTGGCTGACGTAGCCAATACAGAGGCTGAACTGTTGGTCAGCGCCAAGTATGATGAGGACAAGCAATGGTATGCCGAGCACTTCGACTGTGGCGACTGCTATTCGCCCCTGCTGCCCGACCTGGAGGGAGGACAACCCGAGGAAGGCCTGCTCACGCGCACCATGGCGGTGGACACAGCACGCGTAGATGACTTCTGCAAGCAGCACGGCATATTCAAGAGCACATTCTTCACAGCAGCGTACAGTCTGCTGCTGGCAAAATACAACAACGAACAGGAGGTGCTGTTCTACACCATACACAACGGACGTGCCGACAAGCGACTCGCCCGCACCGTGGCAATGCTCGTGAGAACCTTCCCCGTGTATGCCAAGTTTGACAACGACACCACCGTGCTGCAATTCCTGCAGGCAGCCCAGGAGCAGATGACGGGATGCCGCCAGCACGAAGCCTATCCCTACAGCGATGCCGTGAACGACCTGGGTCTGCAGATCTCCACCTCCTTCGCCTGGCACGGACAATTGTTTGACAGTCTGCAACTCTGCGGCAAGCCCATGACAGCCCTCCGTCTGAACAACAACTCCACCGGTGTGGCCCTGTACGTGAAGGCATACCTGAAGGACGGCAAGTACCAGGCAGAGGCAGAGTACAGTGCCAACGATTATTCCGAGGCACTCATCAGCCAGTTCTTAGAGAGTTACGAAGCCGTAGTGAAGGGTTTCCTGAGCGCAGAGAAACTCACCGATATAGATATCACCACCGCCGCACAGACAGCACTGCTCGACTCGTTCAATCACAACGACTGCGACTACGACGACAGCCAGACCATAGTGTCGCTCCTCCGCCGTCAGGCGAAAGAGACCCCCGACAACATAGCCGTGGTATACCAGGACAAGAGATACACCTATGCCGAGGTGGACGAGATAAGCGACCGCATAGCATGCCACATAGCCTCTAAGGGACTTGGCGCCGAAGATGTAGTCTCGGTGCTGATACCGCGTTGCGAGTGGATGGCCATAGCCTCTATAGGTGTGATGAAAGCCGGCTGCGCCTATCAGCCCCTCGACCCCACCTATCCTAAGGAGCGTCTGAACTTCATGATGCAGGATGCCAGTGCCAAATTGCTCATTGCCGACGAAGAACTGCGCCCCATAGTAGACGAATACCAGGGCGAGGTGCTTCTCACCAAGGACCTCATGTCGCTGCCTGCCGCAGGCGCATTGCCTGAGGGTCCACGCCCCGAGAGTCTGTACATCATGCTCTACACCAGCGGTTCCACCGGTGTGCCCAAAGGTTGCCAGTTGATACACAGCAATCTGGTAGCCCACCTACATTGGTATCACCGCTATTACGACCTGAAGCCCACAGACAAGGTGACAGCCTACGCATCATACGGTTTCGATGCCTGCATGTTTGATATGTACCCGGCACTGACCAAGGGAGCCACCGTATACATCATACCCGAGGAACTGCGCCTCGACCTCATAGCCCTGAACGAATACTTCGAGCGCGAGGGCATAACCAACGCCTTCATGACCACACAGGTGGCATACCAGTTTGCCACTACCATAGAGAACCACTCGCTGAAGCACTTCACCACAGGTGGAGAGAAACTGGCTTCGCTCACACCACCCAAGGGCTACAAACTGCACAATGGCTACGGGCCCACCGAGACGACTATTCTCGAGACCGTATATGAGGTAGACAAGAAACTGAAAAACATACCCATAGGCAAGGCACTCGACAACACCCGCCTCTACATCGTGGATGCTCAGGGGCGTCGTCTGCCCGTAGGTGCTGCGGGCGAGTTGTGGATCAGCGGTCCGCAGGTGAGCCGTGGATACCTGAACCGCCCCGAGAAGACAGCCGAGGTGTACATAGTCAACCCCTTCACCACCGACGAGAAATATGCACGCGTGTATCGCACAGGCGACATAGTGCGCTATCTGCCCGACGGCAACATCTCGTTTGTGGGCCGCCGCGACGGACAGGTGAAGATACGCGGTTTCCGCATCGAACTGAAAGAGGTGGAAGGTGTGATACGTGAATTCCCCGGCATCAAGGACGCCACCGTACAGGCATTCGACGAAGACGGCGGAGGCAAATTCATAGCCGCTTATATAGTGGGTGACGAGCAGATAGACATAGAAGCCCTGAACAACTTCATACTCGACCAGAAGCCTCCCTATATGGTGCCTGCCGTGACCATGCAGATAGACAAGATACCGCTGAACCAGAACCAGAAGGTGAACAAGCGCGCACTGCCCAAGCCCGAGAAGAAGGTTGCCGCAGTGGAGCAGACCAACGTGCCCATGAACGTGCTGGAAGAGGAACTGCACGAACTGATAGCCGGCATAGTGAACAACAAGGAGTTTGGCGTCACTACCGCCCTGGGCTATGCAGGTCTCACCTCCATATCGTCCATCAAACTTGCCGTACAGGTAAACA